>JASFWN010000023.1:0-8909 GCA_050049295.1 Pseudomonadales bacterium | reverse complement strand
GGCTCGGGCCTGGTAGTAGGCATCCTGGATCGCTTCAACCATGTTCCACTCGGCCAGCCCCATTGACTGGGCAGCCCGCACAGCACGGCCAGCAATGTAGGTACTGCGAGGAGGATTGGGCCGCTGATCCCAATAACCGTGATCGAAACTCACCTGACACGTGGATTCAATACGGTGCCAAGTGGCTGCCAATTTATCGCGCATGGCGTCACTCATCGGGGTATTACTATCGGGAGCCAGCCCACCCAATCGGGTTTGCACTGTGACGCCATCCGGTAAGCCCTGTAATATCGCTTTCCAAGTCGGATGAAACCCATAGCACCAACTGCACATGGGATCGTAGACATAAATTAATGTGCTCATGGCGACAGCATACGGAAACCCCGAGGAAACACATGAATTATTTGCACACCATGGTCCGAGTCAGCGATTTAGACACATCCCTGCATTTTTATTGTGAACTGTTAGGACTGGTTGAGATTAGCCGCTATGACAGCGAAGGCGGACGGTTTACCAATATTTTCCTGGCCGCTCCCGGAGACGTAGGGCGAGCCAAATCGGATAAAGCGCCAGTCATTGAATTGACCTACAACTGGGACCCAGAGGACTACCCCAAACCCGGTCGTGCCTTTGGCCATCTGGCCTACCGCGTCGAGGACATCTACGCCACCTGCCAGCACCTGATGGACAACGGCGTGACGATTTTACGACCACCCCGGGATGGTTACATGGCCTTCATCCGCTCTCCTGACGGCATCAGCATCGAGCTGCTTCAGGCTGGCGATGCGCTGGCACCTGCAGAGCCCTGGGCCAGCATGGGAAATACCGGTGACTGGTAAGGCGACGGCCATTGGATCGATCTCGATTGGCCTGTGGGGTGCGTTAGCCCTCTTCACCACCCAGACCGGAGGGCAAATTCCTCCATTTCAACTGATGGCACTGACCTTTTTGATTGCCTGGGGATTGATGCAACTGAACTGGTGGCGCCAGGGCAAAAGCGGCCTTAGCTTCATGCGCCAGCCGCCCAAGGCTTGGCTGCTGGGCGTTGGCGGACTGTTTCTGTACCACTTTTGCTATTTCGCCGCGATGGAACGAGCGCCGGCGGCCGATGTCAGCTTGATCGCTTACTTGTGGCCCCTGCTGATCGTGATTTTCAGCTCCTTTCTACCTGGTGAAAAACTGCTGCCGCGTCATTTGGGCGGTGCGGTGATCGCTTTAATCGGCTGTTATTTCTTGATTGCCGGCGGTGGTGATTCCAGCGCAGGCTATCAACGCGCCTACGCGGGCGGGTATCTGCTGGCTGGCCTATGTGCGCTCATTTGGTCAGGGTACTCTGTCTTGAATCGTCGCTATGCCAATGTCCCGACCGATGCCGTGGGCTGGTTTTGTTTAACCGTATCTGGATTGGCATGGATTGCCCACCTGAGCTTAGAGACGTCCGTTTGGCCATCAGAATTGGGTATTTGGATCGGTGTAATCGGCCTAGGCCTAGGACCGGTGGGTATCGCCTTCTTCACCTGGGACTATGGCGTGAAACACGGGAACCTACCCTTGCTGGGCGTACTGTCCTACCTCACTCCGATGATTTCCGTCATCTTATTGGTCGTTTTCGGCTTTACCCAGCCCACAGGATCCCTCGCGCTGGCCTGTGGATTGATCGTGATAGCCAGCTTATTTGCGGCCAAAGGTTGGCCACGACGTGCTGCCTGAATTCAACGACTCCGGTGCTTTGTTTTCGTCCTGTCGTCAGTACCGTTACTTGTTATGGCGGCGCTGGGACGAGCGAGACCCGCTGGTGTTCATTTGTTTAAACCCTTCGACCGCTGACGAGCAACACAACGACCCGACCAACCGTCGAACCATGGGTTTCGCGCGGGACTTAGGATTTGGTGGCATGGTCATGGCGAATCTGTACGCCTATAGAGCTACACAGCCTACTGACCTGTTTAAAGCACAGGATCCGGTCGGACCTGACAACGATCACTGGCTAGCAGAACTGGCGAATCAAGGACTGACCATGATTGCAGGTTGGGGCAATCACGGTCACCGGCCAGAGCGATTGGCCCAACTAAAAGGCCTGCAATTGCAGGCCCTTAAAGTCAATGGTTCCGGCGCACCTGCGCATCCCCTGTATCTTAAAAAAGGTTTGAGGCCGAGCCCCTATACCATTGCCCAGGGCAACGACTCGCCCATTCGATAGGGGCGAATGACCTCTGCACCCTCGATATCACCGGACATCTTCCAGCTTCGTTTTTCGAGGGTCACTTGGGCTTCGTTGGCGGGCAACCCGTAAAAGGCTGGGCCATTGAGGGAAGCAAAGGCTTCAAACTGGTCCAGGGCACTTTCTTCGTCAAAAACCTGAACGTAACTTTCCAATGCACAAGGCGCCGTAAATACACCGGCACAGCCACAGGCACTGTGCTTGGCTCCAATCGGGTGCGGTGCCGTATCTGTCCCCAAAAAGAACCGTTTGTCGCCGCTGGTGGCCGCTTTACGAAGCGCCTGTTGATGCGTCGCGCGCTTCACAATCGGCAAACAGTAGTAGTGAGGACGAATCCCGCCGACCAGCATGTGGTTGCGGTTAATCTGCAAATGGTGCGCGGTAATAGTCGCCGCAATATGACTAGGACGATCCATGATGAAGTCGACACTATCCGCGGTCGTGATGTGCTCTAAAACGACTTTAAGCTCAGGATAGTCGGCCAACATCGGGCCCAGTGTCCGCTCGAGGAATACGGCCTCACGGTCAAAAATATCAATCGACGGATCCACGACTTCTCCATGGATCAACAACGGCATGCCGATGCGCTGCATGACTTCCAAGCATCCACGAATTTTGTCGACGCTACTGACGCCTGCTGCACTGTTGGTGGTGGCATTGGCTGGATAGAGCTTAACCGCAGTCAGTACACCTGACTCAAAACCTGCCTGTAACTCGGCCGGATCCGTCGTATCCGTCAAATACGCCGTCATCAAAGGCTTGAAATCCATGCCTTCAGGCAATGCAGCCAAAATTCGATCTCGATAGGCCTGTGCCATCGCTGCATTAACCACCGGCGGCTTCAAATTAGGCATGATGATGGCGCGGGCAAACTGACGAGCGGTGTAGGGTAGGACCTGCGCCAGCATTTCATCGTCACGTAGATGCACATGCCAATCGTCAGGGCGGCGGATGGTAATACTCGTCATGAGAACTCCTACAGGGTAACTAGTAAACTGGCGACTAAGGCGGTGATCAGGGCATTCAACACCATCGCAGTGGCGGCGAATACACCGGCGACCGGGCTCACCTGAAAGGCACGCGCCGTACCGATACCATGAGCGGCAACACCGACTGACATGCCCCGGGCGCGCCAATCGTTAATGCGCAGCATATCCAAAAGCGGCGTCACCAAAATCGCGCCGATGATGCCGGTCATGATAACCAATCCTGCAGTCAAAGTGGGTAGACCGCCAATTTTCTCGGCCACACCCATGGCCACCGGGCTGGTCACTGATTTGGGTGCGACCGACAGCCAGACTTCGTCCGGGGCTCCCAAAGCGTACGCAATGGCAACGGCGCTTCCCACGCTGACCACCGAGCCCACCAACAGCGCGGCCAACATAGGCAGGATCAAACGCCGTATCCGAGCAAAGTTTTGATACAAAGGCCAAGCCAGTGCGATGGTGGCGGGACCCAACAAGAAATGCACAAACTGTGCACCTTCAAAATACTCGGCATAGGGCGTGTCGGTCAGCACCAGCAGGACCGCTAACAGCAAGGCGGCAATCGCCACTGGATTGACCACGGCACGACTACCCGAGCGGATGAAGGCATGGTGTCCGATCATGTATGCAATCAAGGTCACGGTCAGCCAAAGCAAGGGTTGTTCGGCCAAATAGACCCATAGCTGAGCCCTATCCATCGGTTTTAACCTCTTCACCCTCGGGTGGTTGGCCGGACACCTTGGCCAACTTCGCAAAGGTCCAAGCGCCAGCCGCAATGGACAAGGGGGTCGAAATCAACAGCGCCAAAAATACCGGCATCCAATGAGCGGCCAATAAATCAACATAGGTCAGCAGCCCAACCGCCGCTGGCACAAATAGCAACGACAAGTGTTTTAGCAGCCCTTCGCACAGCGAACCCAACTCAGACGGCATGGGCGCTTTAAAGTGGATCCACAGAAACATCAGAACCAGCCCAACCACCGGTTCTGGAATCGCAAGATTCAAGGCCGTCACTGACACCAAGCCCAGCAGTTGGAAACTCAGTAAAAAGGTCAGGGCCGCCGGCATTAATGACTGCCGTAAGGATTTTGAATTTCGACTAAACCGCGCGCCGATTCTTCGTGAGCGTAGATATCAATGGCATCCCAGGGATACTCCACCCACACGTCTTCGATCCGCTGACCCACAAAAATTCGATCCACAAAGCGCGGGTATTCTGCGTTTTTGGGTTTGTTTTTGTCGTGGAGTACCAACACGGACAGGGCCGCTGGATTTTCTTTGGCCAATTCGGCCAGCGTCCAAGCCAAGGTGGTTCGCTGATCGTCTACCTCATCAACCACGAGTAAACGCTTCCCTTTCACGGCTTCGGCAAAACCTTCGGTCCATTGCAGCTTGATGGGTTCGTCCAGCGCCGGCCCCTGATCCTGATAGCGCGCCAGCGCCACCGATAAGATTGGACGATTCAAATAGGTCCGCAAAATTCGAGCCGGAATAAAACCACCACCACCGATCGCGAGGATGTAATCAAATTCCAGGCCCGACTCAATCACCTCTTGAGCAGCCAAGCCTAAGGTGTGATGAATGTCGGCGTAACTAAAGCGGTAACGTTGAGTCATAGTGGGAATCTAATAAAAATCGCAATTCTACTAGCTGGCGCCTGGATCGCCTAGCAGGATGCGGCCCTTTCTGTTGAGTGTTTGAACCGAGTCAATCAAAGCTGGCGCGCGTTCACGCAAATCGAGCAACAAGGCTTTTCGGTCACGCTCACCGGGTTGACTAAACTCCATAACCCAAGGTGCCACCCGCGCACCCATCTCATCTATCTCTTCTACTAACTGTGCGGCCTCGGCTTGCAAGACCGGTTGCCCTTGCAGGCTTCCTTCGCCCGCCACCAAACGATTACGAGTGATCAACAACTGTTCACTGGCACTGCGCAATTCATTGGATTGGTAGTTCACTTCGTTGAACAGACGTTTAACAACTTTTTCTTGATCCTCTGGCAAAAAAATACTGAAGACCGCACCGGTCACCATCGCCAGCCCAACAATAAAACCAAATTTTCGGTTAAACACGCGCCCGTCCCTAGGATTTTGAAAAAAATGAAGGGTACACTTAGGACTTCTTTTTGTCTCTTAAGTGTCGCTCGATGTCTGACTCATTCAAGCAAGCCGCCTTGGCCTATCACAGCCAAGAACCCGCCGGTAAATTGGAAATTTCTGCCACCAAACCCATGACCTCACAACGTGACCTCGCGCTGGCTTACAGCCCTGGGGTGGCGCATGCCTGCGAGGCGATCGTCGAAGACGAGGCTGCCGCTGCGCAGATGACCGGCCGAGGTAATTTAGTCGGCGTCATCACCAACGGCACCGCGGTTTTGGGACTCGGTCCGATCGGCCCGTTGGCGTCAAAGCCGGTCATGGAAGGTAAAGCGGTCCTATTTAAAAAGTTTGCCGGTATCAACTGCTTTGATATCGAGGTCGACACCACGGACGTCGATGAGTTTTGTAATGCCGTTGCCGTGCTCGAACCCACCTTCGGTGGCATTAACCTAGAAGACATCAAAGCACCCGAATGCTTTGAGATCGAAAAACGTCTGCGCGAGCGGATGAACATCCCAGTCTTCCATGACGATCAACACGGCACCGCAATCGTGGTTTCAGCCGCTTTCCTAAATGCCTTCCGTGTCGCCAACAAGCCGATCGATCAGGTCAAACTGGTTTGTGCCGGCGCAGGCGCCGCCGCACTGGCCTGCTTGAACATGCTGGTTTCGCTAGGCATGAAGCGTGAAAACATCACCGTGTGCGATGTTGAAGGCGTCGTATACGAGGGGCGCACCACGCTGATGGACCCCTACAAAGCCATCTACGCTCAGGATACCGATGCTCGGACCCTGGCTGAAGCCATGGTCGGAAAAGATGCCTTCTTGGGTTGCAGCGCGCCGGGTATTGTCACAGGCGACATGCTGAAGACGATGGCCGATGCACCGGTGGTCTTCGCGCTGGCCAATCCGACCCCAGAAATTATGCCGGATGTCGCGTTAGAGGCCCGCCCCGATGCCATCATGGCCACCGGCCGCTCGGACTTCCCAAATCAGGTCAACAATGTCCTGTGTTTCCCCTTTTTGTTCCGCGGGGCACTGGACGCGGGCGCGACTACCGTCAACGAGGCTATGAAGGTGGCGTGTGCCAATGCCATTGCTGACTTGGCCATGGCCCCACCCAGTGCCGAGGTCGCGAGCGCCTACGGAGACCAATCCCTGACCTTTGGTCGAGATAATTTGATTCCCAAGCCCTTTGATCCGCGCCTGATCGTGGAAATCGCCACCGCGGTAGCCAAAGCCGCCATGGAATCCGGTGTCGCCACACGCCCCATCGAAGACTTTGACGCCTATCGCGAGAAGCTTAACCGCTTCGTTTTCCGCTCAGGCATCTTGATGAAGCCTGTGTTTGAGCGGGCCAAGGCTCACAACCAGCGCCTGATTTATTCAGAAGGCGAATCAGGCAAAGTATTACAGGCTATCCAGCGTGTCAGAGCAGAAGGGCTCGCCTGGCCCGTCCTGGTCGGCCGCCCGCACGTCATCGAGCAGAAAATCGAAGACATGGGACTGAACCTGACTACAGGTGAAGACTTTGAAATCATTGATTATCTCGATGATGAATTAATGACCCAATTGGGTCAGAAATACCATCAACTCATGATGCGCCGCGGCGTTACGCCAAAAGCGGCTCAAGCTCGAATCCGCGCCAACTTTACTCTGGTGGCCTGTATGGCGCTGCGCGCTGGCATGGGCGACGCTATGGTGTGCGGTAGCTTTGGTAGCTATACCAAACACCTAGATGTGGTCCGTGACGTCATCGGCAAACGCGAAGGCGTTGATGATTTATCGGCGCTGTCAGTCTTGATGCTGCCCAAGGGTACCTTCTTCTTAACCGATACCCATGTGACTCATGAGCCTACCCCGGCTCAGGTCACCGAATCCGCCTTGCTCGCCTGCGAAGAGATGAAGCTGTTTGGCATTACGCCCAAGGCTGCGCTGTTGAGCCATTCGAATTTTGGCTCTTCAAGTCGCGAAAGCGCCACGCGCATGGCCGAGGCCCTTCAGATGATTCGTGAAGCTGCGCCGGATTTAGAAATTGAAGGCGAGATGCATGCCGATGCCGCATTGGACGAAAAGATTCGCGAGGACATCTTGCCCGAGTCGATGTTGAAGGGCACCGCCAACCTGCTGGTATTTCCAAACCTAGATTCAGCCAACATCGCCCGTAACCTGCTAAAGGTATTGGGCGGTGGCGTGACGGTTGGCCCTCTGCTGTTGGGAGCCGCCTTGCCTGTTCACATCACCACCAGTGCCGTCACGGTTCGTGGCCTCGTTAACATCAGTGCCATGGCAGCGGTGGACAGCTTAGTTCGTCAAGACGCCTAGGTCGCAAACAACTGATCCATGTCTCGAAACGCTTTGAATTCCAGGGCGTTTCGAGCGGGATCAAACAAAAAGAAGGTGGCCTGCTCCCCAGGTAACCCTTCAAATCGGATGCCGGGTTCAATCACAAACTCGCAACCCGCCTGGGTCAGCTTATCAGCCAGTACATGCCAGTCGTCCCAAGCGAGCACCACGCCAAAATGCGGTACGGGCACCGATTTTCCATCCACCGGGTTATGCGCCAATTCACCTTTGGGTGCCATATGGACGACCAGTTGATGGCCGAAAAAGTTGTAGTCGATCCAATGATCACTGCTGCGACCTTCTTCACAGCCAAATAGCTCACCATAAAAGCCGCGGGCAGCCTGCAGATCATCTACCGGAATCGCCAAATGGAAGGGCTGTAACATCCCTTACTCCTCACCTCATCATGATGAGATCGAGTCTAGGGCATCTTGGTATTTTTCAACAAGACTCTCGACCTTGAGCCACTGCAGATCCGGCTTAGGTGGAAACCCCTGTGCTACCCACTGACGTAATAGAGACACCGCATTGGTCGCCTCTTGGTCGGCATCGGGTACAGAATGAAAGCGAGTAAGCTCAGGGAAGTATTCCGGATAACTGAGCCGATCGGGCAACAGCGGAACGCAACCCATAGCCGCAGCTTCCATTACGTCAATCCCCTGAAAATCCTGCCGGGCGGTCGACAACACCACATCGGCCTGCACCAAACAGGCTTTGTATAACTGCCGATCCAAGACCGGCTGATTGAAGGCAATCAGGTCGGCATGATTTTCAATCAGCTCGGCCATGCTCATGGGAATTTGCTCGTTTCGAGGCCCGACCAACACCAGCTTCGCGGTCAGATCGGATTGCCCGAGTGCTTTTGCAAATGCCAGTAGCCGCTCGGGGCCTTTTTCAAAGCCCCAGCGATGGTTCCATAAAACACGAAGCTCGGCATTGCCTTGTGGGCCTGACGCCTCGTCAAATACATCTTGGGACAGCGGGACCGGAAGCACGACACTCTTTGCTAAGACTGACGGGACGATGCCTGTGGGCACTTCATCGGGCTGTTTATCTAATAGTGCCGCCACGCCAGACATGAAGCTGGTCAGATTGTGACGGCTGTTGAACCAGCATTGATCGGCACATTCAGCGGCATACAGGGCATTCATTTGCGCGTCCGTCCCACCGGATGCCCGATGGCCCTCAGCAAGGGCAAAAGGATTGTCTAAAAAACACAGCACCGTCTGGATGGACGCCAACGCAGGACACAGGCCTC
>JASFWN010000022.1:0-9043 GCA_050049295.1 Pseudomonadales bacterium | reverse complement strand
AGCGGCTGATTAATCCGTGCTTGGGCAGCAGGGGTAGGTGGCGCTACGAAGCCATACAGAGCGCTCAGCGCCGACTCAGGGCAGGTGTTGTAGAAACTGTAGACAATCCTGCTCCCTTGTCAGTGAGCCAAGGCTATGTAAGTGTTTGACTTGGTGGGCTGACAAGCCTAATAGATATCAGAGGCTTAATCGCGATAGATGGCGGAGAGAGAGGGATTCGAACCCTCGTTAGGGGTTAACCTAAACACACTTTCCAGGCGTGCGCCTTCAGCCACTCAGCCACCTCTCCGATGGGCGCGGATGATAAAGCCCTAAGCGGGTCAGTTCAATTGAATTCCGACAGATATTCCTTTGAATCAAAAGCAACAGGCGCCGGAGACCGACCCACTGGGTTAGCACCCAAGTAAATTAGACCGACCATCGATTCGTTTTCAGCCAAGCCCATGCCACGTGCCATGGTCTCGGTGTACATCATGTTACCGCTGCGCCACATTGCAGCCAGGCCTAGAGCATGAGCTGCCGACACCATCAATTGAGCAGCACAGCCCGCGGTAATGATTTGTTCGATTTCAGGCACTTTAGGTTCATCTTGGACCGATCCCACGACAGCGACTATCAAGGGTGCGCGAAATGGCTTTTTAGAGAGTTTGTCTGCTAGTTCCGACTCTAGTTCGCCTTTCAACTCCGTTTGAGATGCCACCATTAGCTGGCCGAATTTCGCTAACGCATCGTCGCCTTGGATTTTGATAAATCGGTAGGGTCGCAAACGCTTGTGGTCGCAGGCTCGGCCGGCAGCCTGAAGCAAGATTTCCAGTTGTTCATCACTGGGTGCAGGTCCAGTGGCCTTAGGGATACTGGTTCGACTTAATAAATTGTCTATTACGGAATTCATCGATTTCCCATGTGATCTAGTTCTCAAGAACGAGGTAATGGTGAAGCAGTTCACTCACACTCTGTAGATAGTTACCCACTATTGTTGCGCAGGAGTAAAGTAATTGCGTCTGAACTACCAATGGATTCCTATTGGAATCCTCGCCTTCGCCGGGTTAGCGCCTGTCGTGACTCAACCGGTGATCTTGGCGATCGCACTGATCGTGTTAGGCACGCTGGCTTACTTTCCTGTAACGCGCAATGTATCCGCCTATAGCTTGGGGGCATTGGCGATTTCACAACCACAACTTTACCCCTTGGCTACCCTACCCGCGATGGCACTGATTGTATTCGTTTTTCCTCCCTGGCAACGGCCCATTTGGCCCATACCAGCCACCTTTGCATTGGCCATCGCAATGACCTACGGATTGCCACCACTCGGGGACTCTGAGATTCGTTTGGCCGGAGTGCTACTCAGCGCCCTCATTGCACTGTCAATCAGTCACCGGATGCTTAGCGCTCAAAAAAAACATCTGATTCATCGACTGAATCAGTGGCGCGCTCGACTGAATCAAAAGCGGCAGGTTAATGCTCAATTCAAACCTTACCTAACCCGCCAAGCCGACCGTGCGATTTCATCAGGAAAAACCTTGCCCGAAATCGAGCATCGTCGACGTTACCTGGCGGTCTTCTTTATCGACATACACCGATTTACCGATCGAATCGAAGAGTTGGAGCCCGAGCAGGCTGCCGAATTTTTGAACACCTATTTGTCTAGAATGTGTGGTATCGCTAGCGAATTCGGTGGGACTGTCGACAAGTTCATCGGCGATAGCCTGATGATTACCTTTGGTGACAGCTCAAGCTCAACGCCAGAAGACGATGTCAGAGCCTGTATGCGCATGGCGCTGTCTATGCGCGATGAAATTCATCGCATGGCGTTGCAATATGCGGATCAAGTGCCCAACCAGCCGCTCACAGTCCGTATGGGCATCGCGAGCGGGTACTGCACCACGGGAAACTTTGGAGCCCCGGACCGTTTGGAATACACAGCGATCGGGCGGACGGTCAATTTGGCCTCGCGGCTAGAAAAGCTCGCCGAACCTGATGAAATCCTACTGAGCTCCTCCTTCAGCGCGCAGCTCAGTGATGAATTCTGCATTTCAAATAGAGGGACGACCCCGGTCAAAGGATTCGCGAGACCGGTACAAATCGCCGCCCTAGAAGGTTTTACTGCCGATACAAACGTGTCGCAACCGCGTTTGCAGTCTGCCCCTTCATAACACGAACTGGATTGATATCAATTCCGCCCCTGCGCAGGAATCGCGCTTCTACCGATAACGCTTGGGCGTTCGTTATAGAAAGCAACTCACCGGCAATGCGCTCGCAGCAGGCCTCGTGAAAGCCTTGGTGATTACGAAAGCTCATCAGATAACTGTACAGGCGGCTGCGGTCTAATGCAGGCCCTTCGTAATCAATGATGATCGTGGCCCAGTCGGGCTGAGCCGTCACTGGGCACAAGCTACGGAAACCTTCACAGATAAAACGCTGCGCTTCCTCACCCTCAGTCATCAAATCGGACCCGAGACTGTAGTTGTTGATGAAATCCTGCGTGTCCAGATCCACGCCATCCGGCTGATCACACTGCAACAGTGGCCCTTTCATCAAGGGGAAAAACTCAACCGATACCGCCGCGCCTGCCACCTCTGACATTTCGGAAGCACACCGAGCGGCCACGGCCGATAAATCGTTTCCCAAGCACGTATTGTTCATGCTGTTGAGATACAGCTTTATCGATTTTGACTCGATCAAATTGGGGCTGTCATGAGGCACGGTATAGCGGCCGGTCGCCATGACCGGCTTACCGTCATGATCCAGCCAGCTGACTTCCCACAGATTCCACTCGTCAAAACCCTCGAAGCGCGAGATATCGACGCCTTCACGCTCGCGCGCCCAAGCCCGGGGAACACCAGCCAGATGATCCGGACTAAAATCATCCGGCATCGCAACGGTTTTACCTAGCGGTAGGCCAAGATCCTCAAGATTCATTTACGCACTCCAGCACCCTTGGCTAACAGATGATTTGCATACACGTACGCCACGACAGTCAGACTGGCCATCAACCCCAGCGCCACCGAAATATCTATATCGGATTGACCAAACATGCCATAACGGAACGCGTTGACCATGTACAAAATCGGGTTCGCCATGGCGATGCTTTGCCATACACCAGGCAACAAGGACACACTGAAAAATACGCCGCCAAGGTAAGTCAGAGGCGTCAGCACAAAGGTTGGAACAATGCTGATGTCATCAAAACTGTTGGCAAAGACCCCATTAATAAATCCCATGATTGAAAACAGGATGGCGGTCATTAAGACGACCAAGGCCACGATGCCGAAACTATGCACGGTAAAGTCGGTAAAGAAGCTACTCACCACCACCACGACAGCACCAACCAAGAGCCCGCGCACGACGCCAGCACAGATGTAGCCCCACAAAATGATTTGCTCGGGCACCGCAGCCACTAACATCTCCTCAATGAAATTCTGAAATTTTGCGCTAAAGAAACTCGATGACACATTCGCGTAACTGTTGGTGATGACACTCATCATGATCAGTCCCGGCACGATAAAGGTCATGTAGTCCATCCCGCCCATCTCACCGATCCGGCGGCCGATCAGACTGCCAAAAATGACGAAATACAAGGTCATTGTGATGGCGGGTGGCACCAAGGTCTGAACCCAAATTCGGGTAAACCGGACAATTTCTCGGCGCAGAATGGTGCGAAATGCGGTAAACCAGAGCGGATTCATGCAGACACCTCCGTCGGCTGACCGGTCAGATTGATAAATAATTCTTCTAGGCGATTCGACTTGGTCCTCATTGAGACCACGCCCACTCCGGATTGTGTCAGTTGAGCGAACACATCGTTGAGCTCTTGGCCTTTCTGCAAAGTGACCTCCAGTTGCATGTCATCGGACTGCTTTACCTCGTAGCCAGGCAAGTTCGGTACGGCGGCCAACGGCGCAGCCAGGTCCATGACGAAAGTTACGGTATTGAGCTGACTCAACAGCGATCGCGTGTCTGTGTCTTCAACGATGTCGCCTTGATTAATGATCGCCACCCGTCGGCAGAGCGCTTCGGCTTCTTCGAGGTAGTGAGTCGTCAGAATAATCGTCGTGCCCTGCTCTTCGTTAAGCTCGGATAAGAAATCCATCATGCCGCGGCGCAGTTGGATATCGACGCCAGCAGTGGGCTCATCCAGGATAAGCAGCTTCGGATTATGGACCAAAGCACGGGCAATCATTAAACGGCGCTTCATGCCGCCCGACAGCCCCCGAGATTGGGTGTTTCGTTTGTCGTAAAGCCCTAATCGGTCCAAATAGTAGTCCGCACGATCACTGCACTCTGCCCGTGTCAGACCTTGGTACCCTGCGCTGTTAAGAACGATGTCGCGAACTTTCTCAAACAGACTGAAATTAAACTCTTGAGGGACGATCCCGACATTGCGTTTGGCCTCAGCGAAGTTCTCGTCAATGTCGATTCCATTGATCCAGACCTTGCCGGCGGTCTTGCGTACTAAAGAGCAAACAACGCCGATGGTGGTGGATTTGCCGGCGCCATTGGGGCCTAGCAAGGCGTAAAACTCGCCCTGGGGCACGGTCAAGTCGATACCCTTTAAGGCTTCGAAACCATCGTCATAGACTTTACGTAGACCTTCTATGCGAAGTGCGGCGGGTTGTGTCATAGCATCTCCTTAGCGTGCGCTAGGATACTGGGGTTTGGGCATAAAAAAACCACCTTGCGGTGGTTTTAAATTTGGAGCGGGATATCGGGTTCGAACCGACGACCTATACCTTGGCAAGGTATCGCTCTACCAACTGAGCTAATCCCGCAATTTTCCAATCAGGAAAATGGCATCCCGTAGGGGACTCGAACCCCTGTTGCCGCCGTGAAAGGGCGGAGTCCTAGGCCACTAGACGAACGGGACGTTGCGTTACGTTGTGGGCGCGAATTATGCCACCGTTTTTCGAAGACGCAACCCTAAATTGTCAGCATTTTTCACTGCAGTGCGAAAAGGGATCGCATGCAGATCAACAAGCGCTTCTCTGTCAGCCGCATATCCGCCTCCAATTACCACGGCGACCGCCACGCCTTCTTGGTGACATCGCTCAAACACCAATTGATCTCGTGCCTCCATACCTGCACGGGTCAATTTTAAATGCCCCAATTGATCCTGCTCATGCACGTCGGCACCCGCATCGTAAATGACCAGATCCGGTGCAAATCGGGTTATCAGCGTATCCAGCGTTGTGGCAAGCAAGTTTAGATATTCAGAATCTTCACAACCGGCTTGGATGGCAACATCCAAGTCTGATAACGCTTTGGGGTGCGGGTAATTCTGCTGACAATGCAAAGAACAAGTAAATGCGCCAGGAACGCCTCGCAAAATATTGGCTGTGCCGTCCCCTTGATGCACATCGCAATCCAGAATCAAGATCCGCCCTGCCCGCTGCTCTTGTAACAAACGCACTGTGGCGTAAGCCATGTCGTTAAAGACACAAAAGCCCGCGCCGCCCTCGGGTTGACTGTGGTGGGTGCCGCCAGCCATGTGCAAGGCCAAACCATGCTCTAAAGCAAGCTGACAAGTGAGATAGGTACCATTTGCCGCTATAAAGGATCGGTTCGCCAATTCGGGTGACCAAGGCAGTCGCAATCGCTTGAGCTGCGCTTGGGTCAATGTGCCGTCCGCTAAGGCCTGTACATAGGCTCGCTCGTGTATACGGCTTATGTCATCAATGCTGGCTTTTTCGGGTTCATTTAACCAAACCTGATCCAACACGCCCTCACGAGACAACAGCCGGTGCAGGCGATGAAATTTGCTCATCGCAAATCGGTGGTTATCCGGGAAGGGATAGCTGTAATCGGGGTGGTAAACAAAGTTGAGCATGCCCCCAGAATGGGGGCACTCAGAACAAAAAGAAGATTAAGCGGAAGCTTTGGTGACTGTCGTTTGCTGATTGCGGTCGGCGGCGTACTGCGTGTCGTAAACGTGGTTGGTGGCTTCGACGAAGCCGTGAAGGCTACCGCAATCAAAACGACGGCCCTCAAATTTGAGTGCCATCACACACCCCTCTTGCGCCTGCTGCATCAAAGCATCGGTAATCTGAACTTCGCCATTCTTACCCGGCGGTGTGTTGCGTAAAATATCGAAAATATCCGGCGTCAATATATAGCGTCCAATAATCGCCAGATTACTCGGCGCGTCCGCCGGATCGGGTTTTTCCACCATGTCTGTCACGCGAAAAACGCCGTTCTTAATTTCCTCACCTGCGATAACGCCGTACTTATTGGTCTCGTCCTGGGGCACTTCTTCGATGGCGACAATACTGCAGCGGAACTGCCGATAAAGCTTAGCCATCTGCTCTAACACGCCATCACCGTCGTTGACACACAGGTCATCGGCTAACACCACACCAAAGGCTTCATCACCGATTAGGGTCTCGCCCGTTAAAATCGCATGACCTAGGCCTTTCATCTCTTTTTGGCGGGTATACGAAAACTGACACTGTTGAATTAGCTCACGAATCGATGCCAAGGCCTGCTCTTTTGACGTGCCTTGAATCTGATCCTCCAACTCGTAGTTTTTATCGAAATGGTCTTCGATCGCTCGCTTGCCCCGTCCCGTCACAAACGCCATACGATCCATTCCGGCTGCGAGCGCTTCTTCCACACCGAACTCGATCAGCGGCTTATTAACCACGGGTAGCATCTCTTTGGGCATCGATTTTGTAGCCGGCAAAAACCGCGTTCCATAGCCCGCCACCGGGAAAAGACATTTCTTGATCAAGCTCGACTCCTTTAAAAATACCGTAGCGCCGTCACATTACATTGGTATTAAGCATAGCGCAGTGCAACAAACAAAGCGCTATACTGGATTGGACTAAACGATGAGCTCGGCAATGTTGAAACTTATTTTTGGCGCCTTCTTGGCCCTGACCGCGCAAATTTCGGTGGCGCTAGAGTCCCCCAGCGCGTGGATTGAGACCAAGACTGACACGATCCTAGCGGAAGTTTCAGCCGCTGATCTGGCCGTTGACGACCGCGCGGGTCAAGCCGAACTGGCCGAGCGCGTGATTATCCCTAACGTTAATGTTGAGGGCATTGCCATGCG
The DNA here is from genome assembly GCA_050049295.1 of Pseudomonadales bacterium. Lineage (GTDB taxonomy): Bacteria > Pseudomonadota > Gammaproteobacteria > Pseudomonadales > Litorivicinaceae > Litorivicinus. Next base: position 1,995 of record JASFWN010000022.1, on the reverse strand, counting down.
CGCAGTCGGCCGTCCATGGCGCAATGTGTCAGAGAAGGACCGAGCTCGCTTCATCGCCGGCATGAAAAACAGAATGCTGGATCTGTACGGCGGTGCTTTTTCCCAATTCAAAGCGGCCGAGCTAGAGATCCTAAATGAACGCATCTCAAAGCGCGGTGACCGAGCCATCGTCAATACTCGCCTTCGTCGTCCGGGGGATGATTGGTTGGCGACAGAATTCCGTTTAGTCGTAATCGAGGATCAATGGCAACTGCTGGACGTCGCCATTGAAGGCGTCAGCTTGCTTTCGAGCTACAAAGCGCAGATGGACGAGCGTGTCGAGCGACTCGGCCTGGAGGGCGCTATTGAAGAGGTGGCCGCGGGGAAGTAGTCGGCTCCCCTTCGCGAACTACACAGACTCGATACCTGCTAGTCGAGTGGCCGCTTTATCAAAGGTCAAGAACGGCAAGCATTCAGATTCAGCACAGATCGCTAAGTGCACACAATCAGAGGCTCGTTGATCGGATAACGCTTGCTGCGTGCTCTTGGCCAATTTGAAGCCGCCCTGCGCAACGCCCCACAACACAGGCAAAGCCAGCAGGAAAACGACCAGCACGCTGCCGCGCTGTGTCGTTAATTGGCCCACCGTTACTGCCCATTGTCCTGGCGCAACTGATCCAGCCCCAAGTCCGCCGTTGCGCAAGCTGCATTGGCTGTGGAAATGGCAGAAGCGCCGCTTGAATCCATACCCGCCAGCTCTTGGGTCATGGCCGCGACTTGGCTACGAATCGTGCTACCCAATGTCCCTACCACCGCAATTGAAGTCACGGCAATCAACCCCAGTATCAGCAGGTACCCGCTGAGGCTCTGCCCACGTTGTCGTTTTTGCATTTCTGGTCCTCCTTTGTGAATGCACGATCAACAGCACGCAGACAGACGCGGGTAAGAATCCCCCTAGGACGATAGGTCCTGTACAACCAGACAAGGAGCCAGAACATGGCCAAGATTTCACACCGCGGAAATGAAATTACGACTTCAGGTGAGCTGCCCGCAGTCGGCACGCCGGCACCGGATTTCTCTTTGGTTAAATCCGATTTATCCGAGGCCACGCTAGCGGACTACGTCGGTAAGAATCTGATACTGAACATCTACCCCAGTATTGACACACCCACCTGTGCGCAATCGACTAGAACGTTCAACGAGGAAGCTTCAGCGATGGAGAACACTGTCGTGATGTGTGTCAGCGCAGATCTGCCCTTTGCACAGTCTCGTTTTTGTGGTGCCGAAGGCTTAGAGAATGTCGAGACCGCCAGTACGTTCCGTAGCGGGTTTGCGCTGGATTATGGCGTGCAGATTACCGATGGTGCGCTGATGGGCTTAACCGCCCGCGCGGTCGTAGTGATCAATCCTGAAGGGCAAATTTCCTACACCGAGTTGGTTCCGGAAATCGCCCAGGAACCGGATTACGCTGGTGCGAAAGCGGCTTTAAGCTAAGCACAAAAAAAGCGCGTGTTTTCACACGCGCTTTTCGAATTTGGAGGCGCCATCCGGAATCGAACCGGAGTTCACGGAGTTGCAGTCCGTTGCATCACCACTCTGCCATAGCGCCATGGTAATGATGGGCGCAGATTGTAACCACTTAACTCCGAATGTCTACCGTTATTCAGCGCCCGACGGTTAACTCGCGAATAAATACTTTACTCGACGGTCAACCGCATCGGTTTCTTGGTAAATCCGCTTACCATCTTTCAGATTTTTCAACGCCCGGAAAATCGATGCACGACTGACGCCCTGGAACACTGGCTGGTCTTCCAACTCGCTCGACACCACTTTTTGTCCATTTTTCTCGCAGAACGCAATGTACTGCAAAATGGTGCGTTCCAAATCTGAAAGATCGGACATGCCCAACGCCACTTCCATCTCGTGCAAGGTCGCTCGCAATGAATACAGCAAGGTTAATTCCGTGTTTTGGCTCATTTCTCACCCGTTTTTGAAACCTTATGCCAAAAGCATATG
>JASFWN010000021.1:0-9072 GCA_050049295.1 Pseudomonadales bacterium | reverse complement strand
CCCAGATTGCTAGCGATACTCAAATCCAAGCGTATACGCTAATGGATAAAGCCACCGTTCACTCGGGCGCCGACATTGGGCCTTTTGCGCGTTTGCGGCCCGGAGCCGTGATGGAAGAAAAATCCAAAGCCGGCAATTTCGTTGAAATCAAAAATGCCACGCTCAAACCCGGTGCAAAAGCCAATCACCTGACCTATGTGGGGGATGCGACGGTAGGGGAGCGAGCAAACCTCGGCGCAGGTACCATCACCTGCAACTACGACGGCGCCAACAAACATCACACCGAAATTGGCGCGGACGCCTTTGTCGGTTCGAACTCAGCCTTGGTCGCGCCGGTCTCATTGGCGGCCGGAACCACCATTGGAGCAGGCTCGACGATCACCAAAGACGTGGCTCAGGGACTGGCTCTGACACGAGCTAAACAAACGGAAATACCGGGATTTAAACGTCCCACCAAGGATTAATTTATTATGTGCGGAATTGTCGCGGCCACGGCTCAGCGTGGGGTTCAAGAGATCCTGATCGAAGGCCTAAAGCGTCTGGAGTATCGTGGATACGACTCGGCAGGCGTGGCCTTACAAACCCTTGAGGGTATCGAGCGCAGCCGTGCAGCAGGGAAAGTTGCAGCGTTAGAGAAAAAACTGGCGACATCCCCGCTCAATGGACAGGTAGGTATCGCCCACACACGCTGGGCCACCCACGGCATTCCCAATGAAGCCAATGCGCATCCGCACATGTCTGCCTCGGATGTGGCCGTGGTTCACAACGGCATTATTGAAAATCACGACGAGATTCGTCAGTCCCTGCAAGCCCAGGGCTATGCCTTTACCAGCGATACGGATACCGAAGTCGTCGCTCACCTGATCCATTCGCTATACCAAGGCGATCTGCTGGCATCGTTGCAAGCGGCACTGGGGCAGCTGCGTGGTGCTTATGCCCTGGCTGTGACTTGCCTTCAGGAACCCGGCCGGGTTGTCGGCGCTCGTAAAGGCAGCCCCTTGGTGGTGGGTGTTGGCATGGGCGAGCACTTTTTGGGCTCAGATCCCCTGGCGCTGTTGCACGTTACCGACCGATTTGTATATCTGGATGAAGACCACACGGTCAGTTTGACGACCGATTCTTTGACGGTATTTGATGCCAGCGGGAATTCCGTTGAGCCTGCGATGCAGCGTTACGAGCATGGTTCAGATGCGGCGGATAAAGCAGGTTTCCGTCACTACATGCTCAAAGAAATCCACGAGCAACCTCGCGCATTGGCCGCCACGCTGGAAGGTCGCATGACCGCCGAGGGCGTGCTGCCTGAAATCTTGGGTCCAGGCACTTTGGATCTCTTGAAAACCGTTGAAGCGGTGCAAATTGTTGCCTGTGGAACCAGTTATTTTGCCGGTTGTGTAGCGCGATATTGGATTGAACAGCTTGCGGGCTTGCCCTGCCAAGTCGAAATCGCTAGTGAGTTTCGATATCGGGACGTTGCGCCGGTTAAAAACGCGTTGTTTGTCTCGATCAGTCAGTCGGGTGAAACTGCGGACACCCTCGCTGCGCTGCGTAGCCTCGGCGACGAATGGGCCGGTAAATTGGCGATCTGTAATGTCCCAGGCTCCAGTCTTACCCGAGAGTCAGACCTTGTATTGATGACTCAAGCAGGCCCAGAAATCGGCGTGGCCAGTACTAAGGCGTTTACGTCTCAATTGATTGCGTTATCGTGGCTGGCCTTGGCACTGAAACGCATTCACCGCCCGGACATGCAGGCTGAGATTGAGCTGGTAAAAGGCCTTCAGGCTTTGCCCAAACAGGTCGACGAGGTGCTGACCAGTCAGGTGGGCGCCATTGAGAAAATGGCCGAATCCTTTGCGGATCGCCACAACGCATTATTCCTGGGCCGCGGGCCTAATTTCCCGATTGCGATGGAAGGGGCGCTTAAGCTCAAGGAAATTAGTTATATCCACGCCGAGGCCTATGCGGCCGGTGAGCTAAAGCATGGGCCTTTGGCATTGGTGGATGAAGAGATGCCCGTGGTGGTCGTGGCGCCTAACGACGACATGGTTGAAAAATTGCTGTCCAACTTAGAGGAAGTTAAAGCCCGCGGTGGACGGTTGTACGTATTTGCAGACGAGTCGATCAATCTGCCGGATGACCCTGCCGTGCAGGTGGTTCGCTTGCCCGCGGTACCTGCCCAGTGGTCGGCGATCTATTACACGGTGCCTCTCCAATTGTTGAGTTATTATGTGGCCCTTTTAAAGGGTACCGACGTCGATCAGCCACGCAATTTGGCGAAATCGGTCACTGTCGAATAACCAAAATTCAGGGAAGTAACCATGCAATGTCCCCAATGCCAGGGCGATTATCCGTATCAGGATCAAGGCCAGTGGCTGTGCCCAGAATGTGCGCATGAATGGAACGATCAAATCACCCAAGAGGCCGCGGTGGTGTACAGAGATTCGGTGGGCAATGTCTTGGCTGAAGGGGATCGTGTGACGCTCGTTAAAGACCTCAAGGTCAAAGGTTCTTCTCAGGTATTGAAGATTGGGACAAAAGCCAAGATCGGACGCTTTGTTGAGGGCGATCACGATATTGATTGCAAAGTCGAGGGTGCCGGTCCCATGATGTTGAAAACAGCTGTCGTCAAAAAGGCCTAATCATGCGTTTCTTATTATTATTTTTGCCCTTGATCAGCGCTGTAGCTTGGGCCGAACCCGAGGTTCGCGAAACTCGCCACAACGACTGGACCGAGGTCTGCATCAGTGATCAAGGCGCGACTCGATGCGAGGCCATTCAGGTGCTTAGCGTCAATCAAGGGAACCAAAGCCAACCGATCTTGCGAGTAACCGTCAGTCAGGTAAATGATCAGCCCTTTATCGAGTTTGCCTTGCCGTTGGGCATGGATTTGCGCTCGGGCATGGTGGTTCAGATCGATCAGGGCGAGGAATTGCGATTTGGTTATTCAACCTGCGTGCCGCAAGGCTGCGCGGGCGTTTTACAACTAACCCCTGAGCTGATGACAGCACTCAAAGCCGGCAGCCAAGCGCGCCTGGGTTTCCGGCCCTTTGGTTCTGAGCAAGTTCAGGTATTGGAAATTTCGCTGTCAGGCTTTACGGCTGCCAGCCAAGGAATCTAAATGAGTTCACATCAAGCCAGTTACGTTCTTCAAATCAGTTGCCCCGGCTCGACCGGTTTGGTGGCAGCCATTTCTCAATTTTTGGCTCAGCGTGATTTGTTTATCGTCGAGATGAAGCAGTTCGACGATAAAGACTCCGGACAATTCTTCTGCCGTTGCGAGTTTAGTGCTGAATCAACGGTTGAGCTGGCAAGTCTTGAAGCGGAGTTTGAGCAAGCAGTGGCCGGCCCGTTGAACATGCAGGCTCGATTCTTTGATCGACAAGCCCCGATGAAAACGCTGATTCTGGTGAGCCAGCACGATCATTGCTTGATGGATTTGCTCTACCGTCAGCGCCGGGGCGAGCTTAATTTGGATGTGGTGGGCGTGCTGTCAAACCACCCCGATCTGGAGCCGGTCGCGAATTTTTACGAGACCGGTTTTGAAGTCCTACCCAAAGCCGAGGGTGCCTTGAAAACCAAAGTGCTGCGTGAAGAGCGCATCTTGGAAGTGATTCAAGAAACCGGTGCGGAGCTAGTGATCTTGGCGCGTTACATGCAGATTTTGAGCCCAGAGCTATGCGAAGCGCTGTCTGGCCGTTGCATCAATATTCACCATAGTTTCCTGCCGGGCTTCAAAGGCGCACGGCCCTATTATCAGGCCTACGATCGTGGTGTGAAGCAGATCGGCGCGACTGCGCATTATGTGACCTCCGATTTGGATGAAGGGCCCATCATCGAACAGGAAGTGGGACGCGTGGATCATGGTTTTGGACCGGATGACCTCAGGGACATGGGGCGGAGCATGGAAACTCAGGCGCTGGCTAAGGCAGTCAAGGCCCATAGCGAGCACCGAGTGTTCTTAAACGGTTTAAAAACGGTCGTTCTAGCCTAGATTAGGTCCTGAACCCGTTCCGGTGGGCGGCATACCAAGGCGCCTTTGGGCGACACCAAAACAGGCCGCTCGAGTAAAATAGGATCCGCCTCGATGGCCTGGGCGATTTGTTCTAACGTGGCGCCGGCCGGCAATGCTTTGAAAGCGTCTTCGCCTTTGCGCAGATGCGTCAAGGGCTCTCCACCGAGTTGTGTGAGCAACGCGGCATAGTGCGCGGCATCCAGGCCGGCTTTCAAATACAGCACTTCTTCAAATTCGACGTGGGCTTCTTCCAAGAGCGATTTGGCCTGGCGAGATTTACTGCAACGGGGATTGTGGTACAAGCTATAAGTCATAATTCCTCCTCAAGGTGCAGTATAGCGTGATCAGAGATTTCCAAACCCAGGATACCCAAGCAGTCGTTGAGCTATGGCAACGCTGTGACCTGACTCGTCCCTGGAATGATCCACATCTCGATATTCAGCGCAAACTAGCCGATTCGCATCCGTTTTGGGTGTTCGTAGATCAGGGTCGGGTGGTGGCGACTTTGATGGTGGGCTATGACGGCCATCGTGGCAGCGTGAACTACCTGGCGGTTGATCCGGCCTGCCAACGTCGGGGTATTGCTCGGCAATTGATGCGCGAAGCGGAGCAGTATTTATTGGAGCAGGGATGTCCAAAGCTGAATTTGATGGTTCGCGATGGCAATCCGGCCAAAGACTTTTACCAGGCCCTCGGATACCAACTCGACCCAGTCTGTGTTTTGTCCCAGCGACTGATTCATGATGACTGAGTTAGGTAAAGCCTTGGGCTACCGACAAGTCATGGCAGGTATCTTGGCCGTCTTTGTTGGCTTTGCCAGCTCCTTTGCTATCGTATTGGCAGGCCTTCAGTCGATGGGTGCGACGCCGGATCAAGCGGCCACAGGGCTCAGCGTTCTGATGATTGCGGCAGGGCTGTGCAACATCCTTTTGGCTTGGCGGTTGCGCATACCGGCAGCACTGGCTTGGTCGACTCCGGGTGCGGCCTTCCTGGCTACGATTGCGATGCCCGAGGGCGGTTTTGCCGAGGCCTGCGGAGCCTTTATGTTATCTAGCGTGGCCATTGTCCTGACGGGCTGGATCAAACCGTTGCGTCATTGGGTGGAACGCATTCCCTTATCGCTATCCAGCGCCATGCTCGCAGGCGTGTTAATCAACATTTGCCTGATTCCCGTCACCAGTTTGGTCGAGGCTCCCGGCGTCATCGGCCCGGTTGTCTTGGTTTGGTTCTTAGTGAGTTTGATTTCGAGTCTATGGGCGGTGCCGGCTGCGGTACTGGCGGCTTTGATGGTCATGGGGTTGGCCGGAGACTGGCCCATTTGGCAGGCTCAAGCGCTTGCGATGGAATGGATCTGGCCCACCATTTCCTTAAGTAGCGCTGTCGGTATCGCATTGCCGTTGTATCTGATTACGATGACTAGCCAGAATCTAGCAGGCGCGGCTGTTTTGCGCAGTTACGGGTATCAGCCTCCCCTATCCAAAGTGCTGAGTACCACCGGGCTTGCGTCCATGTTGATTGCACCGTTAGGTGGTCATCACATTAATTTGGCTTCGATCACCAGTGCGATGTCAGCCAATCCGGACGTGGGGCCATTCGAAACCCGCTATGGGAGTGTCATTGCAGGGGGTGTGGCGTTTATTTTGATGGGGCTGGCCTGCGCCAGCTTGATCCCCTATGCCTACGCGGCGCCGGCTAATCTTGTCCCGTCGATTGCCGGCTTGGCGTTGATTGGAGCCACGGCCAACGCCCTAAAACAAGCCTTTGCGTCAGATAAGGGTCAGAATGCGTCTGCGATGTGTTTTGTGGTGACAGCAGCGGGTGTCAGTGTATTGGGCATTGGCAGTGCGTTTTGGGGACTATTGGCGGGTCTTATGGTTTATCGACTGAAGCCCTAGTCAGTCGCTGACGACGCAGAACCAACATGGCAATAATCAAACAGCCCAGGGTCCCCATGACATCCCCGATGGTAATGCGTATCAACCAAAGCACTTCGGCTTCAAAGTTCCATAAAGTTGAAATGGCATAACCGTTGGCCACGGAGCTCAACCCCACAATCAGGATGAGTGCCGACCAGTGTGGTGCACCTTGGCGGTGGTTGAACAAATCCAGTTTCAAGAAACGGCATAGTGCCCAATAAGTCAGCGGCAGTGCTAGCGCCGACCCCACACCCGCTACAAGCCAAATGCTCAACGGCGCGCCCTCGGGTAGGTAAAACCAGCCAAAGGCCAAGACCAAGCCGAGGATCAGGCTGGGCAAAGATTTCCAGCGGAATATATAAAACGCCACTAACTTCACGCCAGCGGGTAAGTAGAACAAGCTTGCAGTATTGGCGATGTCGCCGACCAAGAACTTTTCAACCGGCAGTATCAGGGTCGATTGGATTGCAAAGGCCAACAAAAACAAGGGCCCGGATAGGTGTGCTAGATAGGGTACAAAGCGCATGTGAGCAAAATAACAGATAAAAAGAATTCTGCCTTGTGCTTTTGATCAATGACCCTTTCCAAGCGTCAACCCATTACACTAGCGGGATGAACCATCCTCTTCTAGACGAGCTCAACCAAGCTCAATCCGATGCCGTTTCGGCACCTGAAACAAACCTTTTGGTCCTAGCAGGCGCAGGGTCAGGTAAGACCCGTGTGTTGGTGCATCGTGTCGCTTGGTTGATGCAAATGCACGAAATCTCGCCGTTCTCAATCATGGCCGTCACCTTTACCAATAAGGCCGCACGGGAAATGCAAGGACGATTAGAGACACTGACTCAGCGCAGCGCCCGGTCGATGTGGGTCGGCACTTTCCATGGATTGTGTCATCGGTTTTTAAGAACCCATTGGGCCGAAGCTAACTTGGCTCAGCACTTTCAGGTCTTGGATAGTGACGATCAGAACAAGATCGTCAAACGCATTATTGCCGAATTGAATCTGGACGATAAAAAGTTCCCGGTCCGTCAGGCGGTCGGCTTTATCAATAATCAAAAAGACGAGGGAATTCGAGCGGCGCATGTTCAAGCCCGTGGCGATTATTATCACGATCGATTAGTGGATATTTATGCGCTTTATGAGGAGCAATGCGAAGCCAAAGACTTAGTCGATTTTGGTGAGTTGCTGCTGCGTGCGCACGAGACTTTGCGTGATAACGCCGAGTTGTTAGCCCACTATCGCCAACGGTTTCGTCACATCTTGGTGGACGAGTTTCAAGACACGAACGCCGTTCAGTATGCCTGGCTTCGTCTATTAGCGGGGGCCGAGACGCACGTCATGGCGGTGGGCGATGACGACCAATCGATCTATCGCTGGCGCGGGGCAAAGGTCGAAAACATTCGAGCCTTTGAAAATGACTTTGCGCCGGTTGTGACCGTCCGACTCACTCGGAACTACCGATCCACGGCCAATATTTTGAATGCAGCCAATGCGGTCATTGCCAATAATCTGGGCCGTATGGGCAAAGAGCTGTGGACTGAGGACAATGAAGGGGAGCCGCTTAAGCTCTACGCGGCGTTTAACGAGCAAGACGAGGCCCGTTTTATAGCCGATACTGCTCAGAGTTATATCAGCGAAGGCAACAGCCGCTCTGACGTCGCCGTATTGTATCGCTCAAACGCCCAGTCCCGTGCCTTGGAAGAAGCCTTTCTGCGTGCTCAGATTCCCTATCGGATATACGGCGGCCAGCGATTTTATGAGCGCGCCGAGATCAAAAATGCGCTGTGTTATCTGCGCCTGACTTTAAACCGTCAGGACGATGTCGCCTTTGAGCGCGTCGTCAACGTGCCTCCCCGAGGTATAGGCGAGAAGACGCTGGATACCATTCGAATGGTCGCCCGGGATGAGGGCAAATCGCTTTGGTCGGCAGCCGAATTTGCACTAAGCAACGGCGTGTTAGCTGGCCGAGGTCGCACGCAACTTAGTGGATTTATCGATCTGATCAACCGTATGGATCAGGACACCGCGGGTTTGGCTTTGGGTGAGCAGGCTCGTCAGGTGTTAGCGGACAGTCAACTGATCGATTACCACGGAGCCGAAAAAGGCGAAAAGGCGCAAACTCGAGTCGAGAACTTAAAAGAATTGGTTTCTGCTTGCGCTGACTTTGAGCCTGAAGACCCAGAGGAAGACCCCTTGGGCAGTTTTTTGGCTCAAGCATCACTGGACGCGGGTGATCGACAAGCCGATGAATTCGACGATGCCATTCAGATGATGACTTTGCATAGCGCCAAAGGTTTGGAATTTCCGGTGGTGTTTTTAGCCGGCGCTGAAGAGGGCTTATTCCCTCATAAGATGTCGATGGACGACCCCGATGGGCTCGAGGAAGAGCGAAGGCTGGCTTATGTCGGGATTACCCGTGCCATGAAGCGCCTTTATATCAGCTATGCCGAAAGTCGCCGGATGTACGGCACCGAGAGCTACAACGCGCGCTCACGCTTTATCAAAGAGATTCCCGACGAGGTGATGCAGGAAATCCGTATGACCGCCAAGATCAGCCGGCCGGTCAGCTCATCGGGCTCCCGTATTGCGCCTGGTGCAGCCCCTTGGAAAACCATTGGCGAGGCAGCGGATATCGGGTTGAGTCTTGGTCAGCGTGTCGAACACCGTATGTTTGGCGAAGGGGTGGTGATGAAATTCGAAGGCGCAGGCCCCCAGACCAAGGTGACCGTCAACTTTGAATCCCAAGGCCAAAAAACGTTGATTGCGGCCTACGCCAATCTAAAAGGCTTATAGAGGCCGAATACGTCCGTCCTGACCGATTGATACCATGACCCAGGTACCCTGGGTGACCTTGACGGGGTCGCCCTGGCCTTGGATCCATGCTTCCAGCGTCACAGTAATACTGCTTCGGCCAATTTCAGGGGCCGAGGCATAAATGGCCACCCGTGAACCCACGGGAATGGGCGACATGAAATCAAGCTGATCAATGGAAACCGTGGCGCAGCGTCCCTGAGCTGCGCCAGTGGCCACGGTCTCGGCGGCTTGGTCCATGTGATCGACCAACCACCCTGCGTAGATGTCACCAAACATGTTGGTGTCACGCGCTCGCGCAATGAGCAGAAGCACGGGTTCACTGTCAGGCATCAA
>JASFWN010000040.1:0-7077 GCA_050049295.1 Pseudomonadales bacterium | reverse complement strand
CACGGCGCGCTTCATATCCATCTTAAGCCCATTGGCGCCACCGCGAGGGACTTCAAACAATTGGGCACGCCCTACTTTGGTAATTGGCGTCAAATAATTACAAATTTTCCAATACCAAGGCCGTAAAACGTAATCGTCGACAAAGACACGAGTGCCGGGTGCGGCATAGCGAGCCGCAGCTAACGCGCAAGCCACACGGAAACGACCGTCTATCAGAATCAAATCTGGATTCGCGCTTTGAGTCCACGGAGTAAGCGGGTATCTGGCCCAGCGAGTGCGAGCTTTTAGTGTTTTTGGATAGCCTAGAAATGCCGTTGCGCCAATGTCTACAAACATCGGACGCCAATCAAGGTTAGGTGCGTCCCTTCGTACGTGGTAATCGACCGATTGTAAAAACGCGCTGTCAGACTCGACACTGGTTAGGCTTTTCAGATCCATGGTGGTCGCGAGTCGAGTCGATCCACCCGCTCCGTATTCAAGAAAATGATCTGCATCAGCGAGCAATGATTTCAGCAGATTGGCTGATTTCTCAGGCATCCATGGCGTTTCCGAGATCGCGCGCTCTGGAGGGGGTGTAAATGACGAATTCATTCCCGAACGCTAATGATGTTGGATGACAGTTCTGTGAACCTGTAAGCACGGAAGTTATCCAACCTTTAAAAAAGCGACGCCGAAAGCTTTCCAACAAAATCATTTGCTCCTTACTAATTCTTTCGAACGCATGGCGAAAAGTAATCGAGGAACACGCCTACCGTCACTCATTTGTAATAGGTCAGGATTAGCTTAAACATATGCAAGAGAAAGACATCCTAACCATTGCCAACGCATTGCGCGTGGCAAACGCCGAAGCGGTGCTGCCGCGCTTTCGAAACCTAAGCCCCCAGCAGCTAAAAACCAAATCGAGCGTAAACGATCTGGTCACCGTAGCGGATAGAGAAGCCGAGGCGTTGATATTCGACGCGTTGCAATCTGGATTTATAGATTGCGAATTGATCGGCGAGGAGAGCTATCACGCAAATGACGACCTGGCGGCTATCTTAAAAAACACCGACCTGGCATTTATTATCGATCCCATTGACGGCACATGGCACTTTGCCCATGGCTCGCCCTCTTTTGCCACGCTGGTGGCAGTGGTTTCCCGCGGCGAAGTCATCGCAGGTGTTAACTACGAGCCTATCACCCAACAGTACCAATGGGCGATTAAAGGTGAAGGAGCCTTTGAGACTGGTTCTTGGGGTACACGGAAACTGCAGGTACCAGCCCAAAACAAAGATTTATGTGACGTGATTGGCTGCATTCCCATCAACAATTTTTCGGGCGTAGAACAGGCGGGCATTTTGGAAGCCATTCCGAGTATTGGCCGCAGTATGGATTACTTGTGCAGTGCCATGGAGTATCGCTTAGGGTGTGCGGGTGCCCTTGGCTTTCACTTGCACAACGGCAATCTTAAATGCTGGGACCATGCAGCTGGAGTTTTGATTGCGTCAGAAAGTGGCATGATGGTGGCGTATACCGACGGTACGCCCTACGACCCAGGTTTGCAAACTGGTCAACTGCTGGTGGCTGAGAGCGAATCCCGCTGGCACGAGATCCGCGATCTTTTTGGCTTAAATGCCCGATCTAACTGACTTGCTGTCCCTGTACCCAGACCCCACGCAGTAATGCGTCACCATCTAGGGTCCGGAAACGAATCAAATCAGCGCGCAAACCGGTTTCAATCGAGCCGCGGTCATCAAGCCCCGCTCCGGCTGCAGGGTTGCGGGTTGCCGTGTTGACTGCTCGGGGTAAGTCTTTCCAAAGATCTGCCAAACGCATTGCCGCGGTTAATAAACTTGCGGGCACATAATCCGAGGAAACGATGTCCAAAAGATCCAAGCTGGCCAACTCATGTGCCGCCACATTCCCAGAGTGAGAACCTCCACGAATTAAGTTTGGCGCCCCCATCATGACCTGAATGCCATGTTGATAACAGGCTTGGGCAGCTTCAACCGTGGTAGGAAATTCAGCCAGACGAATACCGTGTTGGGCACTACGTTCAACATGCTCAGCTAGGGTGTCATCATGACTGGCCAACAGCGCGCCCAGGCGCCTCGCCTCCGAGACTGCTCCCTGCTCGTGCGCTGCACCAAACTTTTCCTGCAAGCCCTGTAAGTGAACCACGTGCTGATCGAATTGCGCCTGGGTGTAGCCATGCTTACCCATCAGGTAGTGTTCGAGCTGGGATACATCCCGGAATTGCCGTTGCCCTGGCGTATGATCCATCAGACTAATCAAACCGACGCGGTCTTCCGGGGTGAACTCGCTAAGCTCGTCTAGCAGTGTTTCCGAGCAGATTTCTGCCCGCAGATGGACACGGTGGCTGATTTTTAGTGCGTCGCGAGCCTTCAGAACCTTGAGTTCAGTGGCCATTTCCCGCGCGTACCGACCATAACCTGCGTCAGAACTGGTATGCAGGCTGCCGACCCGGATCGCATCGAACACCGTGGTAATACCTGCTCCGGCCAACTCCGCGTCGTGGGCAATGACTGCCGCGCTGTGTGGCCAGTCTACTCCAGGGCGAGGTTTCATGTGACGCTCAAGGTTGTCGGTATGAAGCTCAACTAGGCCCGGGGCCAAGTAGTCCCCTTCGCAGTCCAGTGCACCCTCAGGTACCTGTGAACCCGGTACGATGTCGTGAATTTTTCCCTGGTCAACATAAACACTGGCGCGTATCACTTCGGTTGGCAAAATAACTTCGGCATTAGCAAAAACTGTCATGATATTTCTCTAGTCTAAAAATCTTAAAGTTGGATTGTGGAGCACAAAGATGACATCCCGATTGCACCGCCGGTATGCGGTTTATTTCTGCCCAAAGCCTGATTCAACATGGAGCCGAACCAGTGCGAAATGGTTGGGCTGGGATATCAACACAGCGCGTGCAATGGAGGCTGCTGGCCAAGCCTGGGTAAAGACTCCGCAAAAATACGGTTTTCATGCCACGCTTAAAGCGCCTTTTCGCCCTGACACGGCCGATTCGTTGGCCGGCTGCGTGGATAGCCTGAAACAACTGGCTAGCCGCCATCAGCCCATTAAATTGAAGCTTGAGCTCCATCAGATTGGTAGCTTTTGGGCTTTTATTCAGGGGGACGCTTGTCCCGAGTTGTATGCCCTCGAAGCCGACCTGGTGCATTCGATTGAACCTTATCGCGCGCCGCTGAACGGGGCTGAAATGGCCAAGCGACTGCAGGCAGACTTGACTCCACATCAGCGAGCGCTGTTGGATCAATGGGGTTATCCCTATGTCCTGGACCAGTTTAAGTTCCACTTGACCTTGACCGGCTCTGACCCCGTTGGAGAGGCTGGACAGCGAATCCTGGAGCACTTTTCCTCGGCCATGGCTTGCCCGTTGTGGATCGAAGATCTGGCTATCGTTGGCGAGCGTGAAGACGGATTTTTCGAGGTTATTCACCGACAACCCTTAGATTAATCTCTCGGTCGCAGACCTGAGTGCGAAATTCTGCATCATGAAAGATGCCGAGCAATGCGCTACCACGGGCCTTGGCTTCGTGGATCAGCTCAGCCACCACAGCGCGATTGGCCGGATCTAGGCTAGCAGTCGGTTCGTCCAACAACAGTACTGGATAGTCATGTGCAAAGCCCCGGGCGATATTAACTCGCTGTTGCTCGCCCCCGGAAAAAGTCAGCGGGCTTAGCCTCCACAGAGATTCGGGAATGTTGAGCCGAGCCAGCAGTTGATGAGCTTTGGCCTCGGCATTCGAAGCAGTCTTACCGGCCCGAAGCGCAGGTTCCATGACGACGTCTAGCGTCGAAACACGCGGAATCACGCTTAGGAACTGGCTGATATAGCCCAGCGTATTCACCCGCAATTGGCTGGTTATGCGCGGCGTGTTCGGCGATACCGGAACACCTAAAACCTCTATGCGCCCTTCCTGCAGCCGATAATTGCCATAAACCATGCGCATCAGGCTGGATTTACCCGCACCGGATGGGCCGACTAGACCCACGCACTCGCCCTTTTCAACCCTCAAATCAATCGCCGACATCACCGGCAATTCGACTCCACCCTGATTGTGTAGAAAAAAAGATTTACTGATATTTTCACAAATCACAGCACTCATAGCGTCAGCACCGAAGAAACCAATAGTTGTGTATAGGGATGTTGGGGATCATCCAACACCTGATCAGTAAGGCCATGTTCAACCACTTGGCCCGATTTCATCACCATCAGACGGTCCGCTAACAGACGGGCCACCGCCAGATCGTGTGTGACAATAATCACCGATAAACCCAGGTCGCGAACCAAACCGCGAATTAAATCCAAAAGACGTGCTTGTACGCTTACATCAAGTCCGCCTGTAGGTTCGTCCATAAAGGCCAACGTCGGTCCCGAAATAAGATTGCGTGCAATCTGCAGTCGCTGTTGCATACCACCTGAAAAAGTTTTGGGCGGATGATCGACTCGAGTGGCATCAATCTCGACTCGTTCCATCCAGTCAATCGCGCTTGAGCGGATGTCCCCAAAATGCCGCTGCCCAACGGCCATCAGTCGCTCACCGATATTGCCTCCAGCGCTCACCGACATGCGCAACCCATCCCGTGGGTTTTGATGTACAAAGGCCCATTCTGTGCGCGCGAGCGTGCGCCGCTGCGCTTCACTCAAGCTCAAGGTATTTTCGCATTTGTATAAAATCTCACCAGAATCAGGTGCCAGGTGCCCAGCCAGGCAACTAAGCAAGGTGGATTTACCCGAACCCGATTCACCAACAATACCAATCACTTCACCGGCATGCAGATCAAAATCAATCGGTCCACAGCCTAATTGCTGACCGTAATATTTAGTCAGCCCTTTCACTTCGAGTAATGGGCTCATGCTTGTTGCTCCCGGCAAAAATCGGTATCCGAACAGGCAAACATTCGATTGCCCTGGTCATCCAAAATGATCTCGTCCAGGAATACGCCCTGTGTGCCGCAAATCGCACAGGGCTGGTGGGGAACGTGGGGATCAAAGGGATGATCGTCAAAATCGAGTGATTTAACCGGCGTATAGGGCGGTAAGGCGTAGATGCGTTGCTCGCGCCCCGCCCCAAATAGTTGGATAGCAGGCGAGTTCAACTTGGAATTGTCGAACTTAGGGATCGGCGATGGGTCCATCACATAACGGCCTGAGACCTTAACCGGGTAGGCGTAGGTGGTGGCGATTTCGCCGTGCTTGGCGATGTCTTCGTAGAGCTTCACGTGCATCAGCCCGTATTCCTCAAGTGCATGCATGACTCGAGTTTCGGTCTCACGCGGTTCCAAAAAACGCATCGGCTCAGGAATTGGAACCTGATAGACCAAAATTTGGTCCTCACGCAGAGGCTGCTCTGGGATGCGGTGGCGCGTTTGGATAAGCGACGCTTGCGAAGTGGATTCGGTGGTTTCGACACCTGCAACACGTTGGAAAAATTGTCGGATCGAGACCGCATTGGTGGTGTCATCCGAGCCCTGGTCAATCACCTTTAAGACATCTGACGGCTGCAATACCGCGGCCGTCACCTGAACGCCTCCGGTACCCCAACCATAGGGCATCGGCATTTCGCGACTGGCAAAGGGCACTTGATACCCTGGGACTGCAAGGCCCTTTAAAATAGCGCGTCGGATCATGCGCTTGGTTTGTTCGTCTAGGTAGCCAAAGTTGTAGCTCATAAGGCTTGCTCCTTACGCATACGACGGACCAAACTGACCTCGGACTGAAAGTCGACGTAGTGTGGCAATTTGATATGTTCCAGAAATCCCGTGGCTTGGATGTTGTCCCCGTGAGCCAAGGCAAACTCTACGTCTTGAGCCGGTACGCCTTGGTTTTCTTGGCCGAGCTCGGGACCACGCAGGGCTCGATCGACCAATGCCATAGAAATTGCTTTGCGCTCGGACTGACCGAACACTAAGCCATAGCCGCGGGTGAATTGTGGTGGCTCGGTTTTAGAGCCGGCAAATTGGTTGACTGACTCGCACTCGCTGACTTGAACTTCGCCGATTTCCACGGCGAAACCCAGCTCGGGAATGTCTAAGCTGACCGTGACCATGCCGATTCGTAACTCACCAACAAAGGCATGAGTACTGGCGTAACCTCTCTGGGTTGAGTACGCGAGGCCTAATACCCAGCCCTCGTCTGCTCGAGCCAACGACTGTAAACGCTCCGCGCGCGAGGGCGGGAATTCCATGGGTTGACGAGTAATGTCTGCCGGCTGTTCGATACTTTCAGGCTCGGTTTGTATAAGCCCCTCTTGGTTAAGCAGCTCCGTGATATGAGGTGCTTGCTGCATAGGAGTGGGAGCCAACTCAGCGACCGGTGCCTCGCCCTCCGCAGCCAGCGTGAAATCCAACAGGCGATGGGTGTAATCAAAGGTTGGTCCCAGGATTTGTCCTCCGGGCACATCTTTAAACGTTGCTGAAATCCGTCTCCTGCAACGCATGGCCTCCGTGTCAATCGGCAGGCAGTCGCCAAAGCGCGGCAGGGTTGTGCGGTAGGCCCGCATGAGAAAGATGGCTTCGATCACCTCGCCCTGGGTTTGCTTTAACGCCAACGCCGCCAATTCAGGATCGTACAGTGAGCCTTCGGCCATGACCCGATCTACTGCCAAGCGCATTTGTTGTTGAATTTGTGTCAGTGATAATTCGGGTACATTGGTATCGCCGCGGCGTAATTCGGCCATCCAACGATGCGCCTGGGAAATCGCTTTTTCACCGCCTTTGACTGAAACGTACATCTAAAACTCCACTTGGATTGAGCGCGGCAGACCTATAATCTGATCGGCCGCCACAAAAAAAACATCCAGTCCTAACGGATAGGGCCCCCGAACCTGAGACCAGTCAGCATGGTTCGGTACATTTATAAACTCTTCTGTCTGGATGCCAGGGCCTGTCAGCCGCGCCCCGCTATTGGCCAGTTCAGCCTGTTGAACGACTAAGGTGCAACCACGATCCGGATAAGCATCGATGCCCTTGGGAAAACGCGTTAAGTCCCCAAGCCCCTGAAGAGTTCCTAGCGCAAAATCGGCGTCTTCGGCTGCTACCAAGGAAGCACCGGTATGAAACGCT
>JASFWN010000020.1:0-9114 GCA_050049295.1 Pseudomonadales bacterium | reverse complement strand
GACTACATTCATGCCCAACATGCTGGCCGCATCCGGTCCACGATTGAACACATCCAATAGACGGCTTGCGCGGGTGGCGAGTACCAAGAAGCCTAGCCAGGGCAATAACCACAGGGTAGAGACACCTGCGCCGGACAGATCGCCCATCAACCACACCAGCGAAACCTGTGTTCGAACCGGGTCGCTAAAGGTCAGAATCAAGCTGCCCAGTGCGCCAGCACCGGCACTTAACAAAACACCGGTCAGCAACAATCGGATCGGGTCGGATCGACCCATCCGAGTCAAACTTAGCAACAATGCCAAGGTGGCCAAGGCACCGATCATTGCGAATAGAGGGAGGAATACCGAACTTAATCCCATCAGAGCCGACAGCATGACCGCAACCGACGCTCCACCGGACACACCCAAAATATAGGGTTCCACCAGCGGATTACGCAGAACCACTTGAAGGAACAAACCGCAAACACCCAACACACTGCCGACGATCAGGGCCGCCATCGCCCTAGGCCAGCGAAGCTCGGCCAAGATGCGCCATTCGAGGTCAGATTGAGGCCAGCTACCACCGAGTACGGACACGGTAAACCCTGAGAGCACCAAGAATGCCGTCAACAGGATCCACCGCATGTGAGGTGCCCTACGCGTTTGCGAGCTTTGCGGCGCGCAGCGTATTGGTCAGCAAGCAGGCAATGGTCATGGGGCCCACACCACCGGGCACCGGCGTGACCGCCCCGGCCACTTCGACCGCATCCCTGGCAACATCACCGCCCAGCTTGCCGTCTTCCAGGCGATTGATGCCGACATCGATCACAGTAGCGCCGGGCTTGATCCAGTCTTTTTTCACCATAAACGGACGCCCAACAGCCGCAATCAAGATATCCGCACTACGGCACATCTCGGGCAGATTCATGGTTCTGGAGTGAGCCATCACCACCGTCGCATTCATTTTTTGCAACAAGGCGCTGATCGGTTTGCCAACAATGTTGGAGCGCCCCAACACCACTGCGGTTAGCCCACTTAAATCCTGACCCAGCACATCCGCAACCAAATAACTACAGCCCAGCGGTGTACAAGGAACCAAGCCCTCGCCACCCGTCCATAGCGCACCCACATTGACCGGGTGGAATCCGTCGACGTCCTTAGCGGGATCGATACGATCCAGAATCGCATCGCTATCCATTCCCTCGGGTAGCGGCAACTGCACCAAAATACCGTGCACCTGCGGATCGGCATTCAATCCATCAATCAGCGCTTCCAGCTCGGCCTGCGGCGTGGTCACCGGCAAACGGTGTTCAAAGCTGTTCATGCCAGCTTCTTTGGTTTGGCGAACTTTGCTACCGACATAGACCTGACTGGCAGGGTCTTCGCCGACCAATACCACGGCGAGGCCCGGCGTGATGCCGGACTGGCCGATAAACTCTGCCACTTCGCCTTTCAGGCGTTCGCGTAGCCCTTGCGCGTATGCTTTACCGTCAATGGTTTTTGCAGACATCAATATTTCCTAGGTACGTGGCAGTGTCACACCGGTTTGGCCCTGATACTTGCCGCCGCGGTCTTTGTACGTGGTTTCGCATCGCTCATCCGACTGGAAGAACAGCATTTGAGCAACGCCCTCACCGGCATAAATCTTCGCAGGCAAGGTTGTGGTGTTGCTGAACTCCAAGGTCACATGGCCCTCCCACTCGGGCTCTAACGGCGTCACGTTAACAATGATACCGCAGCGGGCGTAGGTGGACTTACCCAAACAAACCGTCAGTACATCTTCGGGAATACGGAAATATTCAACCGTACGGGCCAAGGCAAAACTGTTGGGTGGGATGATGCAGCAATCGCCTTTGACGTCGACAAAGCTTTGCTCGTCAAAGGCCTTTGGGTCGATGGTGGCGCTGTGCACATTAGTGAAGACTTTAAATTCATCAGCACACCGCACGTCATAACCATAGCTTGAGGTGCCGTAACTGATAAGTTTTTCATCACCGCGATAACGTACCTGAGCGGCCTCAAAAGGTTCGATCATGCCGTGCTCTTGGGACATACGGCGGATCCAACGATCCGATTTAATAGTCATTTTTAATCATCCGTTACAACAAGTTTGGGGCCACTGGGGCCTTGGGTGGCCGTACGCGCCAGTTTGGCCGCAATCTGGCGTGCCATGTCTTTATAGCGTTTGGCGTCTTCGCCATCGGGTTCGCTCACCACCGTCGGACGCCCGCCGTCAGCCCGCTCGCGGATCGCCAATGACAGAGGCATTTGGCCTAAGAGTTCGGTTTGGTATTCCTCAGCGATCGATTCGCCACCGCCACTACCAAATAGCGCCTCGGCATGCCCGCACTTCGAGCAAATATGGATCGACATATTTTCGACGACGCCCAACACCGGCACCTCGACCTTGCGGAACATCTCGATGCCCTTACGTGCATCCAACAGCGCAATGTCCTGAGGTGTGGTGACGATGACCGCGCCAGACAGGGGGGCTTTTTGTGACAAGGTAAGCTGAGCATCACCGGTTCCCGGGGGCATGTCCACCAGCAAGAAGTCCAGTTCGTCCCAAGCGGTTTGCATCAACAACTGCTGAACAGCGCCGGCTACCATCGGGCCGCGCCACGCCATCGGCGTACGCTCATCCGCCAGCAGGCCCATCGAGTTAAGCTGCAAACCCTGGGCGATTACAGGCTCAAAAAACTGGCCGTCTTTAGAGCTGGGTCGGGTGCCTTCAGGTACGCCCAACATCATCGGCTGAGACGGGCCATAAATATCCGCATCCATGACGCCCACGCGAGCCCCTTCTGCGGCCAGGGCCAGCGCCAAGTTCGCGCAGGTAGTGGATTTACCAACGCCTCCTTTGCCACTGGCGACCGCCACCACGTGCTTTACTCCGGGGATCGGGGTTTTGTCTGGAAGGTTCGGCGCCGGAATGTCGTGCGTGACTCGAATTCGTGCCCGGGACGCGCCCGCCACTTTCGCAAGGGCCGGTTCGATATTACGCGCCAAGCCCGTGACGAGCCCAAAAACCGGATAAGGGAATACCAAGCGCACCGTCAGTTGGCGGTCGCTCAAATCAACGCTTTGTAGGTAATCGCTAATGGGACGTTCCAGGTAAGGATCGTCGTGTTCGGCCAGTATTCTTGCTACCGCGCCTAGCAGATCGTCGGTCATGCCTTCCTCCTCGTGGCGCGGCAGATTATCATGTCGCGCAAATACCCGCGATATCCCGTTCGCGAAAGCTCATAAATCAGTAAGGATTTCTAAATGCCAACGCCACGCCGCGACATTCTCGTCACTAGCGCTTTGCCCTATGCCAACGGGCAAATTCACCTGGGGCATCTGTTGGAGTACATCCAGACCGATATTTGGGTTCGTTTTCAGAAAAGCCGAGGTCATAACTGTACCTACGTGTGTGCCTCTGACGCGCATGGCACCGCCATCATGCTCAAAGCGCAAAACGAAGGCATTACGCCTGAAGCGCTGATTGAGCAGGTAAAGGCTGAGCACGAACGGGACTTTGCCGCCTTTGGGGTCAATTTCGATCACTTCCATTCGACACACTCCGAAGAAAACCGAGTGTTAAGTGAATTAATCTACGAGCGTTGCCGGGATAACGGAGCCATCAAGCGCACCACCATCCAGCAGTTGTTCGATACGGAAAAAGGCTTGTTTCTGGCGGATCGCTATGTAAAGGGCGAATGCCCCAAGTGTGGCGCAACAGACCAGTACGGTGATAACTGCGAGAGCTGCAGCGCTACTTATGAAGCCTATGAGCTAAAAAATCCGATTTCGACCTTGTCTGGGTCTGTACCCGTACTCAAAGACAGTGAGCATTTGTTCTTTGATTTACCCCAGTTTCAGGACTTTCTGAAAGATTGGACCACCTCGGGACGCCTGCAGCCTCAAGTGGCGAACAAATTGGCTGAATGGTTGGACTCGGGTCTGATGCCATGGGATATCAGCCGTGATGCCCCTTACTTTGGCTTCGAAATTCCAGATGCACCGGGCAAATACTTTTATGTCTGGCTGGATGCGCCGATTGGCTATTTGGCCAGCTTCAAAGCCCATTGCGACAACACCGGAATGGACTTTGAGCACTATTGGAAAAAAGACAGCCAAGCCGAGGTCTATCACTTCATCGGTAAAGACATCGTCAATTTCCACTGCCTGTTCTGGCCGAGCATGTTGAGCTGCGCGGATTTCAGAACGCCGAGCGCCGTCAACGTACACGGTTTTGTTACGGTGAACGGCGCGAAGATGTCCAAGTCCCGCGGTACCTTTATTCAAGCATCCACCTATTTGGCGCACCTGAATCCTGAATACTTGCGTTATTACTACGCCAGCAAGCTCAATAGCCGCGTCGAAGATACCGATTTGAACCTTGAGGACTTTGTTCAGAAGGTTAACAGCGACATGGTGGGTAAAGTCGTGAACATCGCAAGTCGAAGCGCTGGCTTTATCAGCAAACGCTTTGACGGCCAGCTTTCTGAAACCGATGCCAACCCTGAACTCAGCGCTAAATTTGCTGCGGCATCGGATTCGATCGCAGCGCTCTACGAAGCCCGCGAATTCAGCGCCGCCCTGCGCGAAATCATGGCGCTGGCCGATGATGCAAACGCATGGATCGCAGACGTTCAGCCCTGGGTAGTCGCGAAACAGGAAGGCCAAGAGCAGCACTTACAGGCCCTGTGTTCAACCGCATTGAACCTGTTTAGAACCCTCGTTATCTATCTGCAGCCTGTGGTACCGGCACTGGCTGGTTCTGCTGCGGATTTCTTAAAGGTCTCCGAATTCAAATGGGACGATGCGCAAACCCGCTTAACTTCTCACACCATCGGCAAGTTCAAACCGCTGATGCAGCGTGTCGAGATGGATGCGGTCAACGCAATGATCGAAGCCGGCAAGCAGATCACGGCTCCCGCTCCAGCACCGACTGAAACCGAGCAAGACTCAACGCCCGAATGCACCATCGATGACTTCGCCAAAATCGATATGCGAGTTGCTCGGATTGACCAGTGTGAACAGGTCGAGGGAGCCAAAAAGCTCTTGAAACTGACGTTGGATGACGGCTCAGGTAAGCCAAGAACCGTGTTTAGCGGGATCCGCGGCATCTATGAGCCCGATCAACTGGTGGGGCGACTCTGCATCGTTTTAGCGAATCTGAAACCGCGTAAAATGAAGTTTGGTTTGTCCGAGGGCATGGTGCTGGCCGCAGGTGAGGGTCAGGACGTGTTTTTGCTGGATGTAGAGAGCCAAGCCAAACCTGGAATGCGCGTCAGCTAATGCCTCGGGCGCGCTTGTGCCCTGCATTGAAACCCATCACCTGTGTTACCATAAAGTCGATGCTGCAAGGCATCGTTTGGTAACCTCAATGAAGGCATGACGCGGTTTGACGGAATGGATCTGGATATTGGTCGGCACGGTACTGGTCAACAACTTTGTGTTGGTGCAGTTCCTTGGCCTATGCCCGTTCATGGGGGTCAGCACCAAAATTGACTCGGCCATCGGCATGAGTTTCGCCACGACCTTTGTACTGACGCTTTCCAGCGCAGTTGCTTACCTGATTTACACGTTCTTGTTGGCTCCGCTGGACGTTGAATTCCTGCGCACCATCGCTTTTATCCTGGGCATTGCGGTTGCGGTGCAATTCACCGAGATGCTGGTAAAAAAAACCAGCCCTCTCCTGTACAAAGTGTTGGGCATCTTTCTACCGCTCATTACCACCAATTGCGCAGTATTGGGCGTTGCCCTTCTAAATCTGGGTAAGGCACATAACTTCTTTGAGTCTTTGCTGTACGGCTTTGGTGCCGCGCTCGGTTTTTCTTTGGTACTGGTTTTATTCGCCGCACTTCGCGAACGGTTAGCCCGAGCGGACATCCCTGAACCCTTCCAGGGACCCGCCATTGGGATGATCAGCGCGGGCATCATGGCCTTGGCCTTTATGGGATTTGGTGGCATCGGTGCTTGAGGGTGTTTTGTATGCTGTCGGCTCTGCGATCCTGCTAACGGCGCTAGGAGGCGCATTATTGGCTTGGGCTGTGGAGCGGTTCCGAGTCCAAGGGAACCCCCTGGTCGACACGATTGACGAAGTGCTCCCACAAACCCAATGCGGCCAGTGCGGCTACCCCGGCTGCCGGCCCTACGCCGAGGCTATCGCTGCGGGTGATGAAATCAATAAGTGTCCGCCTGGTGGGCAAGACACCATTAATGCATTAGCCGAGTTGTTGGATGTTGAAGCGCCCGCGCTGGACGCCGAACATGGTGTCGAGAAGCCGCCCATGGTGGCGGTGATTCGCGAAGAAGAGTGCATTGGCTGCACCAAATGCATTCAAGCCTGCCCAGTCGATGCCATCCTTGGCGCTGCAAAACAAATGCACACCGTGATCGAAAGTGAGTGCACCGGTTGCGATCTGTGTATCGAACCCTGTCCGGTGGATTGTATCGACATGGTCGAGCTCGCACGCGCGCCGGCTTGGCCCAATCCCCGTTTGATTGCCACCGATCGTCGCGGAGTCGCTGTATGATCCAACCAACACCCTACAAGCTGGTGGGCGGCATCCATCCAGACGAACAAAAGCAGCTATCTAACCACATCGCACCCCGAAAACTGCCGCTGGCTGAGTCCTTACATTTTCCGCTGCAAACTGGACCCTACGGACTGCAGGCCAAGGTCCAAGACGGCGAGCGGGTTCTGGGCGGACAGTGCATTGCGCGTGGCAACGGGCCGTTTTCGCAGGCCTGGCATGCCCCGACATCCGGCCGCATCGAATGGGTCGCTGAGATGGCCACGGCCGATGCTCAGGCGAGCACCTGTGCAGGCCTTCGACTGATTCCAGATGGCTGCGACAATTGGGTCGCACCGGAAGCTGAACTGTCCGAACACAGTGAGCCAGACGAACTGCTAGATCGCATCGCCTGGGCCGGGATCGCAGGCATGGGCGGCGCGGGTTTTCCAACGCACGCAAAGCTGGCCGGAGATCAGCAAGTCCAGACCTTGATCATCAATATCGCCGAGTGCGAGCCCTACATCAGTTGCGACGATGTGATCACCCGTACCGAATCCGCTCGTATCCTCGAAGGCGCACGCATCATCATGCGCATCCTGAACGCCACGCGGCTTTGGATTGGGATCGAAGACAATAAACCCGAGGCCACCGCTGCCATGGAGCAGGCCCTCGCAGCCCAACCCGATCTCGACGCCACCCTTTGGGTTTGCCCGACCAAATACCCAAGCGGGGGCGAAAAACAACTCATACAACTGATCACCGGCGAGGAAATCCCGGCGGGTCAGCGTCCTGCTGCGCTGGGCTATCACATGCACAACCCAGCCACCTTGGTGGCGGTCGCCGATGCCGTGCTGCGCGGTCGGCCACTGACACATCGGTTGGTCACGCTGACCGGTCAAGCGGCACAGGATCCCGGTAACCGCTGGATGGCCTTAGGCACACCCATTCAACACTGCATCGATCAAGCGATGGGCAAAACCGCCGCTCCAGCGCGCACAATCATGGGCGGACCCATGATGGGCTTTGAGGTGCTGGACACCTCCGCGGGCGTTCTGAAAACCACAAACTGTTTGCTGTTAGCAGGCGCCTCAGAAATTCCTGCCGTCCCGGCTGAACAACCCTGTATCCGGTGTGGTGAATGCGCCGTGGCCTGCCCGGTTGCGCTACAGCCTCAAACCTTATTTTGGCAGATCCAAGGCCAGGACATGGAACGAGCACAAACCGAAGGACTGATGGACTGCATCGAATGCGGCGCCTGCGCCTACGTTTGCCCCAGCCACATCCCCTTGGTCAGTTACTACCGGCACGGCAAAGATACCTTGCGTCAGCGCCAGTTGGATCAAGTGAAATCGGATCGTGCGCGCACTCGATTCGAGGCCCGTCAAGCCCGGTTAGAGGCCGAGCAAGCTGCTCGAGCGGCCAAACGCGCGGCGCGTGCCAAACAAATCGAACAAGCCCAACAGGGCGAGGATCCCCGAAAAGCAGCGGTTCAGGCGGCCTTGGAACGGACTCGTAAAAAACGTGAGGCGTCGGAATGATCGGTCACGCATCCCCTCACAAGACCTTACCGCGCAGCACCGAACAGGTGATGGGCTGGGTGCTGCTGGCCTTGATCCCCGGCACCTTGGTGATGCTGTATGGCTTTGGCGTCGGTGTACTGATGAATCTCACGCTGTGCATCGCAACCGGGGTCCTGACCGAGTGGAGCATGTTGCGCATCCGCGGACGCGATCCGCGCCCTGCGATTAAAGACCTGAGCGGCGTGGTGGCTTGCGCACTGCTGGGATTGTCGTTGCCTCCGCTGGCCCCTTTTTGGATCGCCATTGTGGGTGCCGTTCTCACCGTAGGGCTGGCCAAACAGTTATTTGGCGGCCTGGGCCATAATCCGTTCAACCCCGCCATGGTCGCCTATGCCACCTTGCTGATCAGCTTTCCCATCGCGATGAGTACCACCTGGGTCGATCCGATCCAGACGCCGTCATGGTCACAGAGTCTGGCGGCACAATTTATGGGAGCCGATGGTTACTCCGGTGCAACGCCTCTGGATCGCTACAAAGATATGGCGACCCGCTTCACCGAGGCCGAAATCCGCCAAGATGTGGTCTTTGGCGGGAGCCTGACGGGACTGTGGACCTGGCTTGCGGCCGCTTGGCTCGTCGGCGGTATGATCATGATCGCCAAACGAATCACTTACTGGCAGGCCCCGGTCGGCTTGTTGGTCGGGATTGCCTTACCGGCTGGCCTATTCGGATATGACAGCGATCAGTTCGTGCCTTTGAGCCTGCATCTGACGGCCGGAGCGACGGTGTTTGCCGCATTTTTTATCGTGACCGATCCAGTCAGCGGCGCAACCAGCCCCCGGGGTCGACTGGCCTTTGGATTCGGTGCAGGGCTGTTGACCTGGATCATTCGAACTTACGGCGGCTATCCAGACGCGGTTGCCTTTGGGGTACTGCTGATGAACCTATGCGCCCCACTGTTGGACCAATACACCCGGCCAAAGATCTACGGCCACAAGGCTGCCCGCCGAGGGCCTGTGTTGGAGAAACGGTCATGATGATGGCATTGATTAGCCGCGGTGCAGTTGCGCTGTCACTGTTTGGGCTCGTGACCGCGGGCTCGGTCG
>JASFWN010000018.1:0-9190 GCA_050049295.1 Pseudomonadales bacterium | reverse complement strand
GATGTGCTGGGCTCGAGCCAACTGCTGGGACGCAATTAAGTTCAGCCCTAATAATTCGGCAGAAGGCGTGCCACCGCCTTGGTTCAGCTCTAAGTGAAAAAGGGGGTACTGAACCCCATCTGGAAGGCCTCGTACATAGGTACCCGACCCTTGTCGCCGCTCCAGGAGACCCTCTTGTTCTAATAAGCTCAATGCCTTGCGGAGTGTGCCGACGGCCACCGATAGATCTTTGCCCATCTGGGATTCGGTCGGCAGCCGCTGGCCTGCCCGAAAACGGCCATCGACGAGTTGCCTACGCAGGTAATCTGCTACCTGTATGTACAGAGGTGCCGTGCTCATAAACCGGAAGTCTATGCAAATTCATTCACTATTGATACAGTGCGCGAAAATAATTGAGGAGACGCTTTATGTCTGTGGTTCCGGTCAGGTCGCAAGAGCTTGATGCGAGCGAAGTCGCATGGTTTGCGCCCCTGTGTTCAGATGATTATGACCTGCTGGGGGTTCCGAATCCCAACCTGCGCTCCAGCTGGGAAAATACCAGTGCGATCGTAAAACGGGCCGATGAGCTGGGTTTTCGCAATGTGCTGTGTCCCTCTAGCTATCAAGTTGGACAGGACACATTGACCTTTGCCAGTGGCATGGCGCCGCTCACCCAGAACATCAATTTGTTGGCGGCCATCCGCTGCGGCGAGCTACATCCGGCGATGCTGGCTCGCACGGTGGCAACGTTAGACCACATGATGAAGGGTCGCTTGACCTTAAACGTGATCAGTTCAAACTTCCCCGGCGAGGAAGCCACCAGCGAATACCGCTATCAGCGTAGCCATGAAGTGGTCGAAATTTTGAAGCAGGCCTGGACTCAGGACGAGATCAATTACGAGGGTGAAATCTATCAATTAAAGGGATTGAGCACGGATCCTGTTCGACCCTATCAGCAAAATGGCGGGCCGCTGCTGTATTTTGGCGGCTACAGTCCGCCTGCAGTCGAGCTCTGTGGCCGTCACTGCGATGTCTATTTGATGTGGCCTGAAGTGAAGGAAAACTTGGCTGAACGCATGAGGACCGTGCATGCTCGCGCCGAAGCCCATGGCCGGGTTTTGGATTACGGCCTCCGAGTTCACATGATTGTCCGAGATACGGAGCAAGAAGCCAAGGACTATGCCGATCACCTAGTCAGTCAGTTAGACGATGAACAGGGTGAGCTGATCAAGCAACGTGCGTTGGATGCCAAAACGATGGGCGTCAACCTGCAGGTACAGAATCGAATGATGGCCGATGCCAAGGGCTACACTGAGGATAATCTCTGGACCGGCGTAGGCCGGGCTCGCAGCGGCTGCGGGGCGGCATTAGTGGGTTCGGTGGATCAGGTCTTAAGCAAAATCGAGGACTATCGAAAGATGGGAATTCGGGCCTTTATTTTCAGTGGTTACCCCCACTTACAAGAATGTGAAATCTTTGGCACCAAGGTGTTGCCGG
The DNA here is from genome assembly GCA_050049295.1 of Pseudomonadales bacterium. GTDB lineage: Bacteria > Pseudomonadota > Gammaproteobacteria > Pseudomonadales > Litorivicinaceae > Litorivicinus. The sequence goes on along the minus strand of JASFWN010000018.1, from coordinate 7,714 downwards.
AGTTAAAAACCTGTTCACTGCCAGTCGAATATGGCCGTGTTCCTACTACCACCCCCGACACGCCGTTAGGCGTTGGAGAACGTCGATAATGGAAACCGTTTCGTTACATGAAACTCTGCCGCTGTTCAGCCGAATGGTTTATGGCATGTGGCGTTTGAACGATGATTCAGACACTTCAGATGCGCACATCATTGCCAAGGTTGAAGCGTGCCTCGAGCAAGGCATCACAACGATGGATCATGCGGATCTGTATGGCGACTATGAATGCGAAGCGCTGTATGGGCGAGCCATGAAGAGCCGGCCGGACCTGCTTGCTGCCACCCAGAACGTCACCAAATGTGGCATCAAACTGATTTCTGACAAATACCCCGATCGCCGAGTAAAGCACTACGACACCAGTGCGGCGCACATCCAACACAGTGCAGAGCAGTCGCTTCAGAAATTGGGTTTGGACGTGATTGACCTGATGCTGATCCACCGTCCAGATCCGTTTATGGACCCCGCTGAAGCCGGGCGTGCTCTAGACGACTTGGTAGACAGCGGAAAAGTTCGCGCCGTTGGCGTCAGTAACTTCAAACCCTGGGACTGGGATTTGTTGCAGGCTCACATGCATCACCCACTGGTCACCAATCAGATTGAAATCAATCCTATGGATACCTCGTGCTTTCGAAACGGTGACATTGCACTGACCCAAAAGCTAGGGCTTAAGCCCATGGCTTGGTCACCTCTTGCTGGCGGTGCAGTATTTGGCGACACCGCCCAAGCACAATCGATCCGCAAGGTCATGGATCCGATTGCTCAAGCAACGGGCGTGGGCTTGGATGCGGTTGTGGTGGCATGGTTGATGGCGCATCCGGCGGGCATTTTGCCTGTTATGGGTACCAACAATCTTGAGCGCATCGCCACCCTGTCAGACGCCTTTAAGGTAGAGATCGACCCTCAGACTTGGTTCGAAATCTATGAGGCGGCCGTGGGGCAGGAAGTTCCATGAGCCGTGAGCTAAGAGATGCATTGGGGCAATGGGCCACGGGGGTTGCGATTGTGACGACTCGAGATGCCGAAGGGGATGTGGGTTTGACCTGCAATAGTTTCGCTTCGGTGTCGCTGGACCCTGCTTTGGTTTTATGGTCAATCCAGCACAGCTCTAATTGTTATGGCGCGTTCAAAGAGGCGGGTTACTGCGTCAATATATTGGCGGAGTCCGATGCGGATGTGGTCTGGAAATTTACCAAAGGCGATCAGTCAGAGCGTTTCGCCGGTGTTCCGTCCACTCGTTTGCCCAGTGGTCGTTTGCGGCTGGACAACGCAATCGCGTGGTTTGACTGCGAGCTGCATCAAAACGTGCCGGCTGGGGATCACGACATCCTGATTGGACAGGTTCAGGCTTTTGAAGCTCAACCAGCGCCGCCCGTGTTATTTGGCGCAGGCCAACTCGGGCGCTTACAGGCCTTGAGTTAATACCATGGCAAAGCCTCAACGGGTCGGATTTTTTCTGATACCTGGCTTTGCCATGACGTCCTTTTCTTTATCCATTGAAGCGTTGACGGCGACCAATCGCGTCGCCGGACAAGACCTGTACGAATATTTGGCCTGTTCGCCCTGCGCACCCCGCGCTGGAGATCAGGTTGAGAGTTCCAGCCGATTACATGTTCAAACGACCCACAGCTTAGACGAGGGGTTGGAATCCGATGTGTTAATCGTGTGCGGTTATCAAGGCGCTCCGGCTTTCCGAGACGCTTTGTTTGAGCATCAATTGCGTCAGGCTGCGCGGCGGGGTAAGACCGTGGTTGGGATAAGCTGTGGCGCCTTTGTGCTGGCCCGGGCCGGGGTGTTAGAACAGGCGCGATGTACCCTGGTGCCGGACTATCGCCCAGTCTTTCATGAGCTGTATCCGACGATCGAGATCCAGGACTCAATCTTTACCGTAACTCAAAACATTCTGACCAGCGCTGGCGGCACCTCGACTCTGGACATGATGCTTTATCTGATTGGGCGTCACCAAGGGGCCGACTTGATTCGCCTAGTCGCCAGGCAATTCATGCAGGACCGGGTTAGGACGCATGAACAAATTGACACGACCCAGCGCCATTTAGGGCTCAGAATTAAAAGCCTGGTGTTAGGTAATGCCGTCGAGATGATGGAGAAAAATCTGGAGGAGCCGCTGAGTATCGCGCAGCTGGCTTCTAAGGTCGGTACCACGCCCAGAAATCTGGCGGTGGTGTTCAAAAAACACCTCGGGGTGACACCGGGCCAATATTACTTATCGATGCGCCTGAAATTGGCTCGGAATATGTTGAGTCAAACAGATTTGAGCATCTCGAACGTGGCGTTGGCGACGGGATTCAAGACCGCCAGTCACTTTAGCCGAAGTTTTAGAGCTCAGTTTGGATTGAGTGCCAGTCAGGCTCGACACGACAACTAATCGGATACGGCTTTTGTTGGGGCGAGGAAGATCAACGCCGCCAACACCACCAGCCCATACACCGCCGCGCTGCCTAGCGCGATAAACCCACCGACGCAGCAGAGTGTGCCTAGCGCGGCAATCCAGCGCCCAAGTCCCTCTAACAAGATCACGGCACTGATCATGGCGGCTAGGTAAACCAGAACGAAGTGGGCATTGGCCAGTGTGATGAGCTCGGCTAGGTCCAGCCAGTCCGTGTAAAACAACAGTGTTGCGCAAAAACAGACGGCCGCGATCAGGTTGAGGGCGGCTGTCGGAACCTGTTTGGCGCTACGGTGGGTAAGCCAGGAGGGGAGTTTTCCCTCATCGGCCAGTGACCACAGTCCGCGGCTAAATCCATTTAAGTAAGTGTTGAGCGAGGCAAAGCAGGCTAAAAAGCCAAACACAGACAATAGCTGCAAGCCAACAGGCCCGAGTCGTTCACTCGCCAATTGTAATAGCGCATCGGACTCAACCGACTCGAAGCCCGCTGACAATAAGGTGGCCGCGCAAAGGTAATAAACTAAACCGGCCAACATAACGCCACCGACCACGACCCAGGGAATATCCCGTTCGGGGTTGCGGAATTCCTCGGCTAAGTTGGCAACGATTTCTAAGCCCAAAAAACACCACAACATCAGACCTGCGGCTTGGGCGATTGGGGCAATGGGCCCCAGTTCTGGAAGGCTTGCCTGAGTTTGAACCGGCGTCGAAAAGGCCAGGGTCGCAATAAAGCTCAGTGAACCTAGGATGATTGCGGTTTGCACCCAAGCCGAGGCGCGCACACCGGCTCGGTTCAGGCTGTAGACCGCGGCCAAGACGCACAGCTGAGCGACGAGATCCCATGGCCTGGGTATCTCGAATAAGCGTTCGAGAAAGATCATGGTGAGTAGTAAGGCGGCTGGAAGGCCAACTGGGATAACGCTGATGAGCACCATGGCGATTACCCATTCGGCCTTGGATCCCATTGCTCTAGCTGTCCAGTGGCTGACGCCGCCGGCATGTGGGTAGCTTCGGCCAAGCTGACCGAAGACCATGGCCATAGGAACCATAAAAGCAATCAAAATAAGCCAGGAGGTTAATGAGCTTTGGCCGGCAATTTGCACGCCTAACACGGGCACGACAAAGACGCTGGAACCCAACAGCGACGTAGCCAGGAGCACCAATCCACCAAACAAACCCAGTTGTGGATTTGAGCGCGACATGGTTTAGGGCGCGGTGACTTCGAGATTATCGATTAAGCGTGCTTTTCCTAGCTGTGCGGCGGTCAAAATGACCAGTTCACGTTGCGAGTGGCCCGGTGCCGTCAGATTTTGGGCGCAGCGGATTTCGAAGTAATCGGTCTTGAGTCCCGCATCGTCTATTTGCGCGGCGGCTTCGCGCTCAATCATCCCGTAGTTCAGGTTGCCTTGGCGGATTTGTTGACCTGCCCATTGAAGTGCGGCGTAGATGGCCGGGGCCTGTTGGCGTTCTGAATCACTTAGGTAGGCGTTTCGGCTAGACAAGGCCAGCCCGTCTGCGGCGCGTCCGGTTGCGACGCCTTGGATTTGGATGGGCAGTAACAGATCCATCACCATCCGGCGAATCACCGCTAATTGTTGGTAGTCCTTGCGGCCGAAATAGGCGATATCCGATTGAACGATGTTAAATAGCTTTGCGACCACAGTGGCGACACCGGCGAAATGACCGGGACGGCTAGCGCCTTCCAAGATGTTGCCTAGGCTGGGGACTTCGATCTGAGTGTTCACACCGTCGGGATACATTTCCCGCACCGTAGGCGCGAACAGATAATCAACCGATTCGTTTTTCAATTTGGCCAGGTCCGAGTCCAGTGTCCGGGGATAGGCATCAAAGTCCTCGTTGGGACCAAATTGCATTGGGTTTACAAAGATGGAGGCAACGGTCATATCGCAGCCGGCTTTCGAGGCGCGCATCAAATCCATGTGGCCTTCGTGCAGATTGCCCATGGTAGGAACAAACCCGATGCGACGCCCTGCGTTTCGATCTTGGTTCAGTTGAGTCCGGAGGGCCTGGATACTGTGAAAAACGGTTGTCATTAGGCGTCCCAGCCGTGCTCAGGCGAGGGAAATTCACTGGATTTCACGGCCTGATCAAATCGATTAAAGCTGTCGGCGGGTGTGTCGCCGGGCTCGGCAAAAACTTTTACAAAACGGGCCAGGCGATGAGGGTTCAATCCAAGCATGTCATGCATGACCAAGACCTGTCCGTCGGTATCCGGCCCAGCACCAATGCCAATCACCGGAACGTCGGACAGCTCGCTGACCTGGCGTGCTAAGTCTGCTGGAACGCATTCGAGTAACAACAAATCACAACCGGCATCGATTGCACTGCGAGCGGCTTTCAGCGTGGCTTCACGACTGTCTTGGTCGCGGCCCTGAACCTTGTAGCCGCCAAAACGGTGCACAAACTGGGGGGTCAGCCCAAGGTGCACGCAGACAGGGACGCCGGCACTGTTGAGCGCCTGTATAATGGGCGCGAGGCGCTCATCCCCTTCGATCTTGACGATTTCCGCGCCAGCCTGCATCAGGGCCTGTGCGCTGTCCAAGGCTCGGTCAACGGTGGCCGCTTGCATAAAGGGCACATCACTCATGATCAGGCAATATTTGTTGCCCGCGGCGACGGCACGGGTGTGATAGCACATGGCTTCGTTACTGACACTGACCGTACTGTCATTGCCTTGGATGACCATACCCAGTGAGTCTCCAACCAAAATCACCTCGACCGATGACTCGCTGGCCCAATGCGCAAATGTCGCGTCATAGGCGGTCACACAGGTGAATTTTTGCTGGTTCTTGTAGCCTCGTAAGGTGGCGAGAGTCGTCCGTTTCATGCCGCTTCCATGATCATTAGCCGAGAGTGCTGGATATCCTGCGAACTTGGGCAGTGGGTCCATCGGGGTAGTCTACGGGTAGGCTGGGTCGGGTATCCAGCTCTGCCAGTGGAATCAATACAAAGTCACGCTCGCACAGGTAGGGGTGCGGCATGGTCAGGTTAGGCGAGTCGACCACACTCGGGCCCATCAACAAATCAATATCGATGGTGCGAGGGCCCCAATGAATGTCACGAGTACGAAGCTGAGCCTGTTCGATTTTCTGAGTAGATGCCAGCAGTTCGTGAGGCGCCAGGTCCGTGTCCAAGGCCAGACAAAGATTGATGAAACAGTCCTGAGCGACAGGCCCAACAGGGTCCGTTTCGTACAAACTAGAGACCTCAACGACTTGACCTAAGCTTTCGAGTGCCTTCACCGCTCGGCTCAATTGATCAATGGGATGGTCTAGATTGGATCCCAGACTCAGCCAGTAGCGATTCATTTTCTAAACGGGCGACGCCTGCGGCGAGGGCGGTCATCAGATTGCTCACGCTCGGGCTTAACGTCGGGGTGAGCGGCTTGGAATTCGGTCCACCATTGACCCAGGCCGGAGGGGATCTCTTTACTGTGTTCCCTGAGCAAAAGGAAATCATAGGCTGCACGGAATCGTGGCTGGCGCAGCATGGCCAGTGCCCGGCGAGTCTGGGTGTTGGGCAGCCTGAGTTGCAATTCCCAAATCTCTCGGGTGACCTGGGCAAATCGTCGCGGGATGGCGACGGTTGCCGAGTTGGCATCGATCGTGATGGCGCCAGCTTTGCGCATGGCCTCTTGGGCTGAAAGACCGTCGGCGAGTAATTGCTGGAAGCGTTGGTGGGCGGCAGGCCAAAGCAGGCAAGCATACAAAAATGCTGGATTAACGGTTCGCCCGCTTTTCAGTCGTGCATCTGTATTTTCAAGCGCCTGCTCAATCAGATCCCAGTAGGTCGATTCCGTATTCGCCTCTAGCACTTGACTGGCTTCGGGGAACAGCACTTGGTGCAGTCCATATTCCCACGACAACTCGAAGGTGTCGGCACCGTGGCCGGCTTGTAAAAGTTTAAGAACCTCGTCAAATAGCCGACTGGAGGACACCTCCCTGAGCAGATGGCCGAGTTCAAAAATTGGCGCTTCGGTGGCTTGATCGATGGTGAGAGGAAGTTTGCCAAGAAAGCGTATCGCGCGCAGCATCCGGACCGGATCTTCGCGATATCGGGTGGCCGGCTCGCCAATGATACGCAACCGCTTTGCTTTGGCGTCCTGCCATGCGCCGCAGAAGTCGTAAATGCAGCGGTCTTTGTGGTTGTAATACAGCGCGTTAAGAGTGAAATCGCGGCGTTGTGCATCGTCGACTACGGTTCCGCCGTAGACATTATCCCGTGTAAGCATGCCATTGGCGTCTTGGCGGGCCTCGGCATCGTTGCTGTCATCTTGATGAGCCGCTCGGAAGGTGGTGACTTCAAACACCTCAGGTCCCATCCGAACATGCACGATTTGAAAGCGCCGACCAATGACACGGGCCCGGCGAAATAATCCGCAGATCTCGTCCGGTGTGGCGTTGGTCGCCACATCAAAATCCTTGGGTATGTTGCCGAGTAAAAAATCACGCACACCGCCGCCCACCAAGTAGGCCTCGAAGCCAGCCTCGTTAAGTGTCTGCATGATGGAAATGGCAGAGGCGTTTAAGCGATCTTCGTCAATGCCGTGTATGTCGGGTGGAATGATGTCGTGGATAGTGTTCTCTCCATTGCGTGCGGATATTCTACCCATGGATGGTGCAATAAAGAACTGGAAATAAAAAAGGAGGCGATGCCTCCTTCATAGTGCTTGCTTGTTCTTTTTGTTTTCGCTCAACTCTGAAGTCTGTGTCCGCTTATTTTTATTGTTCGGAACTTCAGTAATTTGATCTGCTACTCCGTAGCTTATTCTATGCGGCTTCTTATTTTTCTTTCCGCTCCGTACCCTTTGTTATTGTTATGGGTACTGGGGATGTAGCATTTAGCGTGCCAACTTTTGAAACCCCGATGTTTTCAGGGTTTCTCGGTTTGATCTGGATCCAGTCCTTAACATTTTGTTACCGACTGCTGGGTAGGTGTTACCCAGGGTGTCACTTGAGGTAACACTAGTCGTTACCCTTCTTGTTGCCGCGGGGAATGCCTAGTCGCTGGCGACGTTCCCACAGGGACTTGCGGCTGATCCCTAAACGTTTAGCTAACTCGGTTTCGCTCATGCGATCTTGGTGAGCCAAGACGAAATGCTGAAAATAATCTTCCAGTGACATTTCGCTTTGAGTGGCGTTAGCGGAAGGCGCAGGCTCGGGTGCCATTGCTGTTTCGGTTTGAGCTTGAAGCCCCAGGTGCTCAGGCTCGACAATATCGGTTTCGGCAAGGATCCCCGCACGTTCGAGG
>JASFWN010000019.1:0-9190 GCA_050049295.1 Pseudomonadales bacterium | reverse complement strand
AGGCCGATCTGGGTCGGACAATTGAAACCACGCTTTCAAAAGGTTGTTTGCAGTCAACGCAAGCCAACCATGTCCCTCGGGTGCATCCAGTGCTTGCCATGTGGGACTGCCCAGTCGCCAAACCTGGCCATTGTATTCGCCCTGAACCCCTTTGCCCTGGAAGGCCTGTACTTGACTCAGTGTTAGGGCTTGAAATTCAGAAAATGGCCGTGCCAATGGGTGCGACATCCCTTGCTCTAAGCCCGCGGCAATGGACTCATAAAACGCCTGCTCTGTTGGCTTACAGAGCGTTTGGACGATGGTGGGGCGGCCCAGGGTCAATGTGCCGGTTTTATCCGTGACTGTGCGGTTCACCTGCGCCAAACGTTCCAGGGCATTGGGCGAAAGCAAAACCATACCTAATCGGTGCCCTGCAGCACGTGCTGCAGCCAGCGCGGTTGGCGCAGCCAGTGCAAAGGCGCACGGGCAAGTCGCGACTAACACAGCCAAGCCAATTTCGAATGCTTTTGATGGATCCAATGCGAGCCAGGTCAGGTAACTGCCGCCAGCGGTTAGGAGCTGAAAAATGACGAAGCGCCCCGACCAGCGCTCAGCCCAGCGCAGCGCTCTCGGACGCTCTTTTTGGGCCTGCGCACTGCGGTTTTCTAACTGGGCGACCGCTCGGTTTTCGCCGGTTGCGGTGACCCGGATCCACAGGGGTGTCGCCCCGTTTAGTGCGCCGGCTAAGACTGTCTGCCCAGGCATGACTGCGATAGCATCGGATTCTCCGGTTAACAGTGCTTGAGATATTTGTCCCTCGCCTTCAACAACGACGGCATCAACGGCCAAATACTCGCCGGCTTGCCATAACAATTGATCGCCTACCTTAAGTCGATCCACATCCAGCCGCTCGCGATGTCCTCGCTCATCAACCCGTGTCATCAGCGTGGGCAGTGGCAATCTGTCCAGGCCACCGGCGCTGAGTGCGCGGCGCTGCATTGACGCTTCGAGGAATCGGCCTGCCAACAAGAAGAAGGCAAACATACTCACCGAATCGAAATAGACTTCGCCGGATCCTTGAAATACGTGTAACAAACTGGATAACCAGGCAATGATCAGTGCGGTGCTGACTGGCACATCCATATTGATCCGGCGCGCTTTCAAGGCGGTGTACGCGCCGCGATAGAAGGGCACGGCGCTGTACAGCATCACGGGTATGCTGACCGTGAGTGAAATCCAGCGAAATAACTGTTCATGATGGTATTCAATAAAAGCGCCGTCACTGGCGTACAGAGCGACCGCGAACATCATGGCCTGCATTGCCCCGATGCCTGCAATAATTAAGCGGGTTAGATCGCTTTGACGCTTCTTTTTGGCTGCAATGGCTTGCTCGGATGCGGCCCAGGGGCTCGCTCGATAGCCCGCCTCAGCCAGTGTTTGGATCAACTGTGCCAGATTGATTCTATTGGGTTGGTAGTGAACCCGGACACGATGCTCTGCCAGATTCACCAACGACAATGAAACGCCTTCAAGTCGATCCAGCGCATGTTCTATCAGCCAAGCGCAGCCACCACAGGTGATGCCCTCAACGGCTAACTCAATGCGACTTTCATCGGCAGACATCGTTTTCGCAAAGCGAGACTCCAGCAACGCCATGTCTTGCTCATCGACAGAGGCATCGTCAGGCTTTAGGCCGGGTGACTGGCGTATTTGGTAGTACTGGGTAAGGCCTTGCGTATGAAGGTGCTCGGCGACCGCCAAACATCCACCACAGCAGAAATGCTGAGTTTTACCCTCTAGCGCTAGCTCCCAGCCGGACTCGAGTACCGGAAGCTCGCAGTGATAGCAGTTCACAGATCCGCTGGCGGATTCAGATAGGTCAGGTCTTGGGCGGGCCACTGGGTTCGAGCGCGGAGCCGCCATCCCTGCGAAGGGGAAGACAATTCCAGGAGTCTGGGTCCTGGCATCAATTTGTCGATGCTGCCGGTGAATTCCGGTACCAACGTGGGCGTCAGATCTAAAGTTTGATCGAATCCTTCTCGAGTCGGGTGGACCACTTCAAGTATCAAATCTTGTGGAAAGCTTGCGAAGTTACCGGCCAGGCGGACGTTGATGTCGCCCGTGACATCGTCGAGACGGACGATGGCTTGCGCCGATAGCTGAGCGGCCATTTCATCTCGCTCCAGCGTTTTGTTGTAGGCGCGGCCCTCTTTGTAGTAGTCATCACTGACCAAGCCGTCTGAAGTCACAATCGACATTCGAAGCATAAACATGCCGACGCAGACTGAAGTGGCAATGGGCGCTATAAAAAACCAGGGCCAGGGCTCTTTGTACCAGGGTTTTACCATCGTTTAGGTCCGATAAATGTACTGTCCAGCGTATCGTGCACTGGGGTGGATTCTAAGCTACGCACCTCGAGTGTGAAGGGCAAGCGAGGTTGAACCACCGTCTTGGGTGCCATCTCGACTTGGATAGCAAGGGTCTTACGTTCACCTGAGGTCACTTCAATGATCTCGGGCGCCACCAGTTGGGCGCCGGGCCGCCCTAGGATTGCCAGTTCATAACGCATCGTGACGGGCTTTTTGTTAAGTATGCTGATTTGGAAATCGTTAACGATATCCCCGGCTTTGGACTCACTAAACAACTGGCCTCGATCCCGTTCAATGCTCAGCTCAACCGGGCTGCGCAGAACCAAAAATGTTGTAAATGCACCCACCATGGCCACCATCGCTACGGCATAGCCAATCAATCGGGGGCGCAGAAGATGAGTGACTTTGCCCAGTAGTTCATTTTCGGTGGTGTAGCTGATCAGGCCACGCGGGCGGTCCAGCTTATCCATGATGCCATCGCAGGCATCAATGCACAGCGCACAACCGATGCACTCGTATTGCAGCCCATCACGAATGTCGATCCCGGTGGGGCAAACCTGCACACAGATCCCGCAATCGATACAATCACCGGTTGTGTTATTTGGGTTTTTCTTGCCCCTAGGTTCACCGCGCCGGGGATCGTAACTAACGATTTTCGTGTCTTCGTCAAACATCACCGATTGAAAACGTGCGTAGGGACACATATGTAAACAGACTTTTTCTCGCATCCAGCCGGCATTGAGGTAAGTCAACGCTGAGAAGATGCCCGTCCAGAGGTAGGCCTGAAAATGTGCCATGCCCTGAGTCAGCTCAGCTACTAAAGCTCGAATTGGAGTGAAGTAGCCAACGAAGGTCAGTCCGGTCAGAGTCGCCAATGCCATCCAGCTCAGATGTTTGGCTGACTTGCGCGAGGCTTTATTGAAGCTCCAAGGTGCCTGATCTAACCGAATACGCTTGTGGCGGGGGCCTTCAATGCGAGTTTCTAGCCACACGAACATTTGTGTCCAGACGGTTTGTGGGCAGGTATAGCCGCACCAAATTCTGCCGGCGAATACGGTCACCATAAACAGACCGAAAGCCGCAATAATCAATAAGAAGGCCAACAGGAATAAGTCCTGTGGCCAAAAGGTCATGTGCAAAATGTGGAACTGTCGTTCTGGTAGGTCGAACAACACGATAGGGCGGGGGCCCCAATTAAACCAGGGCAGTAAAAAGTAGCCAGCTAACAAGGTTAAGTTGGTGATTTTGCGCAGGCTTTGAAATCGACCCTTGACCTCGCGTTGGTAGATCTTATCCAGATCCACCAACTCGATGCGCTGTGCCCCAGGGTCGGCTTTCATGCTTAGTTGCCGATGCTGTAGACGTAGGCAGCCAATAGACGGACTTTGTCTTCACCTAGGCGTGAAAATGCGGGCATTTGTCCGGCTCGACCGTTCTGCAGTGTCAACTTCACGCTGTCTCGTACTGTCAGGTTGGGGTGCTTATACAGCCAAACGTCATCTTTTAGGTTGGGAGCGCCCAACATCTGATTGCCGCTGCCGTCTGCGCCGTGGCAGGCCGCACAATTGCTCGCAAAGGTCTTGGCACCTTCTTGCGCCAGCTCTTTGTTGTGAACGCGGCCAGACAGGCTCACGACATAGTGTGATAACGATTCAATGCTGTCATCGCCTAGCTGAGCAAAGCTCGGCATCATACCGCGACGGCCATTGTTTAACGTGGCAACAAGATTGTCTGCTTCGCCGCCGTACAACCAATCACGATCCGTTAGGTTAGGGAAGCCATAGGCGCCTTTACCTTGCTGTCCGTGACAAATGGCGCAGTTGTTTTGGAACAGGCGACGTGCGGTAGCCATAGCCTTAGGGTCTTGCGATAGGGTGACTACGTCCCCCTGTGCAAGCTCGGCAAAGACAGGGCCAAAGTCTTGTTCCGCCTTATCCATTTCTGCCTGCCACTGGCCTTCTTGAGACCAATTCAATAGGCCTTTGAAACTGCCCAAGCCCGGGTAAAGCGCAAGGTACAGAAGGCCGGCGGCCGTTAAGATCAAAAATTTGTAATACCACCACTGCGGTAGTGGGTTATCCAGTTCTTTGATCCCGTCAAACTCGTGGCCTGTGTCCGCCTCGGTTTCTTCTTTGTAAACTTCGCTTTTGCGAATGGCCAATAGCAGCCATAGGCAGCCAAAGATAACGACCAGCGTAATAATGGCGACCCAAGCACTCCAAAATGGAGTTAATTGATCTGCATTCATGGGTTAAGGCTCTCCCTGTTCCTTTGTTGCTCGCGCCTGCACCTGACGTTCAAGTTCGTCGTCGTTGAGCGGCGTCTGAGCAGCCTCGTCAAATTTCTTTTTGCGTGCGGGGCTGAATGCCCAAGCGAAGATGCCGATAAACATGATCAGCATCACGACGCTCAGCACGCCTAAACCTTCTTCGTATGTCATCGGACCGCAGACTGGGCGTGTCCCAGCTGTTGCAGATATTCGACTAAGGCGTCAATTTCAAGCTGGCCACGAACTTCGTGACGCGCATTTTCAAAGTCTTCGTCGGTATACGGCACACCCATTGCTGCGTGCGCTTTCATCTTGGCCAAGGTGTCCTTGCCAGTCAGGCGGTTCTCAAATAGCCAGGGGAAGGAAGGCATATTCGATTCAGGCACGACATCACGAGGCTGGTACAGGTGAGCTTTGTGCCAGTCGTCTGAGTATTTGCCGCCTACGCGCGCCAGGTCAGGACCGGTGCGCTTGGATCCCCATAGGAACGGACGTTCCCAAACATGCTCGCCGGCTACACTGTATGGTCCGTAGCGTTCGGTCTCGGCGCGGAAAGGACGAACCATTTGCGTGTGGCAAACGTGGCAACCTTCGCGAATGTAGATGTCACGGCCTTCCAATGCCATGGGTGTCCAGGGTTTTAGACCCTTCACGGGCTCCGTTGTGGCTGTGGTGTAAAACAGCGGCACAATCTCGGCCAAACCACCGAGGCTGATTACGGCAACGATGCCAACAGACAGCGCGCCCAGGTGCGTTTCAAAAATCTTATGTGCTTTTGCCATGATTACTTCCCTGCTGTAACCGCGACGCCAGCCGCAGCGCTGGGCGCTTCATCGGTCTGGCTTTGACGAATAGTTTTGTAGACGTTGTAACCCATAACGACCATACCGATGACATACAGGATGCCGCCTAGCAGACGCACGGTGTAGCCGGCGTAGCTTGCGGAAATAGAATCGATGAAGGCGTAAGTCAGCGTACCGTCGGCATTTACCGCTCGCCACATCAGGCCCTGCATGATGCCGTTTACCCACATCGCAGCGATGTAAAGTACAACGCCGATCGTGGCCAACCAGAAGTGCAGGTTGATCAGTCGAAGCGAGTACATGCCAGACAGGCCATACACCTTAGGCAATAGGTGATAAATGGCACCAATCGAAACCATGGCGACCCAGCCCAAAGCACCCGAGTGCACATGACCAATGGTCCAGTCGGTGTTGTGAGACAGCGCGTTCACCGTCTTGATCGCCATCATGGGGCCTTCAAAGGTCGACATGCCGTAGAAAGACAGTGAGACGACTAGGAATCGCAAGATGGGATCGTGGCGCAGTTTCTGCCAAGCGCCTGATAACGTCATTACGCCGTTAATCATGCCGCCCCAGCTGGGTGCCAATAGAATCAATGACATCACCATGCCAACCGACTGTGCCCAGTTTGGCAGTGCAGAATAGTGCAGGTGGTGAGCGCCAGCCCACATGTAGGTGGCGATCAATGCCCAAAAGTGAACGATCGACAGGCGGTAGCTGTAGATGGGGCGCTCGGCTTGCTTCGGCACGAAGTAATACATCATACCCAGGAATCCAGCCGTCAAGAAGAAGCCTACGGCGTTGTGACCGTACCACCACTGAACCATGGCATCGACCGCACCCGAATAGAGGCTATACGACTTAAACGCACTGACCGGATAGGCCATAGAGTTCACGATATGCAGGACTGCAATGACGATGATAAATGCCGCGTAGAACCAGTTGGCGACATAGATATGAGGTGTCGTGCGATTTCGAATGGTGCCCAAGAATACAATGGCGTAACTGACCCAAACGACCGCGATCAAGATGTCGATCGGCCATTCGAGTTCGGCGTATTCTTTTGTCGAGGTCAGGCCCAATGGCAGAGTGATCGCGGCCGATACGATGACGGCCTGCCAGCCCCAAAAGGTGAATTTTGCCAGGGCGGGGAATGCCAGGGTTGTGCCACAGGTGCGCTGCACAACGTAGTAGCTGGTGGCAAACAACGCACATCCACCGAACGCGAAAATGACGGCGTTGGTGTGTAGCGGCCGGAGGCGGCCAAAATGCGTGAATTCGGATGCCAAAAATTCTGGCCATACCAGTTGGGTCGCGATGAGAACGCCCATCGCCATTCCGAAGATGCCCCAGACCACAGTCATTACCGCAAATTTACGGACGACGTCATAGTCGTAGGACACAGGAGCTGAGCTTGCCTGTGCCATTTCGAGTCCTTTAGATCAAATTGTGGTGGGTCCCAAATCGGGACCCAAGTTAAGCGAAAACCCGCGCAGTCTAGCGTTTATGGGCCTTGGAGTGAATCCCTAAGCCGCGTTTTCTTGATTTGCCTCAAACAAACTGCGCTGAAACGTACAACAAAGCGTATCAATTAAAATAGCTGTTTGGAATATATTTATAACCAAAAAGATTGGTATGAAAAAGCATAAAAATTCGGTATTTTATGTCAATTGGATATAACAAGTGGGCTGCGGACGGCCTTACTGATGACGAGCGATCGATTTAATGAAACTGCAGCAGCTTAGATACATATGGGAAGTGGCTCGCCACGATCTGAATGTGTCTGCCACCGCGCAAAGCTTATTTACATCCCAGCCGGGGATCAGCAAGCAGATCCGTCTGCTAGAAGATGAGCTGGGCGTGGAAGTATTCGCTCGCAACGGTAAGCATCTAACGCACATAACGCCAGCCGGCGAAGAAATTCTTCGGGTCAGTGCAGAAATTCTAAACCGTGTGGATCGAATTCGGCAGCTCAGCCAAGAGTACAGCGATGAAACCCAGGGCGAATTGTCCGTAGCGACCACGCACACGCAAGCGCGATACGTCATGCCGCCTATTGTTGCAAGCTTTATGAAGGCTTACCCGGAAGTGTCGTTAAATTTGCATCAGGGTACACCCGAGCAGATTGCATCCATGGCCGCAGATGGTGGGGCGGATTTTGCTATCGCAACCGAGGCGATGGAGCATTTCAACGACTTAATCATGCTGCCTTGCTATCGCTGGAACCGAAGTGTCCTGGTTCCAAAGGATCATCCGCTGGCGCAATTAAAAGGTGAGTTGACGATCGAGCAGTTGGCCGAAGAGCCTATTGTGACCTACGTCTTTGGCTTCACTGGCCGCTCGAAGTTGGATGAGGCATTTTCTCGCCAAGGTTTAGTACCGCAAATCGTGTTTACTGCGGCTGACGCTGACGTGATTAAAACCTATGTGCGCATGGGCATGGGCGTGGGCATCGTCGCGTCAATGGCCTACGATCCTGTGCAAGACTCGGATCTGGTGTCGATCAGTGCAGAGCATTTATTCTCGCCGAGTGAGACCAAGATAGGCTTCCGTCGCGGCTCATTTATTCGTGGCTACATGTATCACTTTATTGAGTTGTTCGCGCCACATTTGACTCCGGCTTTGGTGCAAAAAGCCCAGCGCTTGCAAACCCGAGCCGAAGTCGCTGAGTTGTTCGAATCGATCGAATTGCCGACCTATTAATCGCGCTTTTTAAGCCCGAGGTTGTACATCCGGTTCAGCCAAATCGGGAGCCAATAGCCGCCTGAGTTGCAACAACATAAAGGCGGTCGCGCCCCATAGCGGTGTCTCCCAGTCTTTTGATGCGTCGGGCATTCCCCAACTGAAATGCTTGCCTGGGATCGTATTTACAGGACGATGTCGATAGGTGTCGTCACGGGTCAGCCAGTTGATCGGATAGGCGGACAATTGTGTGGCCTCTGATCCATCGGGTGTTAAGTGGCAGACCCGATCTAGCGTGCCCAGGTATACCTGCGCTTGATAACCGGTGCCTGTGTTTAGGCTGCCTAGGTCACCCTGCCAACGCACAAGATTGGGGTTGAGTCCGGTCTCTTCATTTAGTTCGCGACAGGCAGTTCGCCAAAGCGATTCCCGGTTTTCTCGCTTTCCGCCGGGCAGTGCCCACTGTCCAGAATGTCCGCGCAGGGCATTTGAACGCTTGATCAAAAGGATGCCATGCGTATCCTGCGCATCGTCAGGTACATTCTCTAATCCAGTACACTGCAGGGGTATTTTGATCAGGGCAACGGCGGCCTGTTTTTGCTGATGCTGATTGGGATGCGTTGCTCGCCAAGGTCGGGGAATAGAGATTGTGCTGGCGGGCGTCAATGGAGTTGAAAGCGTAATAGGCATGCAATGAGAGTAGCACTGAACCAACACAGCTTTCGAGGTTGGAGTCTGGCCTATCGGCGGCTTCAGAGTCCGGATGGCTTGGGCAGATTGCTGTTATTGCATGGTGCGGGAGTTGCAGGTGATCTGACCTGGACGCCGATGATGGGCGCACTCGCTCCCCGTGCCGATTTGTTGATCCCGGATTTGTACGGTGCTGGCGATACTGTGCATGAACAGGGCGAGCAGGCCTTTACCATTGCAGATCAATTGGAGCACCTGTGTGCTTTGTTAGAACAACTCGGTTGGGATGACTTTGATGTAGTGGGTTACTCCTTTGGGGGGGTGTGTGCGATGGAACTGGCGCGCGCGTTACCCGCTCGAATCAATAATTTGGTTCTGATCGAACCGGGTTTAATGGA
>JASFWN010000017.1:0-9390 GCA_050049295.1 Pseudomonadales bacterium | reverse complement strand
GAGCCAGAGCCGGGGATGCTGCAGAAGATTCCTGGCGAGTCGCTCGACAACATGCCTGAGCCGGATCTATCCGATCTCGTTGATGGGCAGCCACTGGCGACTTTTGGTCTGGATCCAAGCTTGGAAGAGGCGATGGCCCACCCTGGCGCACCGGACCCAGACCCGGACCCAGAATCGGAATCGGAGTCTGAGCCGGAATCGCATGAGAACGACAAGCCTATCGAGGTGGATTCGGAATTGGAGTACCTGTCCGATCCGATTGACGGCGGGCGCTTCTCGGGTCGTTTAGATCTGGCCACCACTTACGTCGAGATGGGTATGCTCGAGGACGCCGCCGAGTTACTCGGCGAAGTCGAAGCTCAAGGCGATGAGTCGGCTCGAAATCGTGCTCAGGAATTGCGTCAGCGGATCCGTGACGCGCAATGACACAGCGATGGGCTGCCTGTGTCGAATATCAGGGCACGCATTACTACGGCTGGCAAACCCAGGAAATCGAAGGGAAGTCTGTTCAACCCTGGGTAGAGCAGGCACTCAGTAAGGTGGCTGATGAACCCATCGAGGTGGTGTGCTGCGGCCGCACTGATACGGGGGTTCATGCCACGGTCCAAGTGATTCATTTTGATACGGCTGCCGATCGCACGGGGCGCGCATTTGTGATGGGCGGCAATACGCATTTGCCGTCTGACATTGGTTTGCGTTGGGCTCAACCTGTTTCAGATGATTTCAGTGCCCGATTCAGTGCTCGCTGGCGACGTTATCATTACGTTATTCGTTGTGCGCCCGTGCGTCCCGGTCTGAATCACCAGTACATGACTCATGTTCATCATGAGTTGGATCTTCCCGCGATGGCAGAGGCAGCCGGCTACCTAGAAGGTGTCCAGGACTTCAATGCGCTTCGTTCCAAACACTGTCAGGCACCGAATCCTGTGCGGGAAATGCATTTCGTTCGGCTGTATCGAAAGGGCGAGTTCTTGATCTTGGATGTTCAGGCTAATGCCTTTTTGCATCACATGGTGCGAAATATAGCGGGTTCGCTCTTGACCGTTGGCCGTGGCGATCAATCGCCACAGTGGCTGCAGCAAGTTTTGCAGGGTCGTGATCGCTCAAAAGCCGGCATTACAGCCCCAGCCAGCGGCCTGCATTTGGTGGGTGTGGGATATGAGCCTGGGATTAAGTTACCTAGCAGCCTCGAGTTCCCTGCTGTTTCTGTCGGAATTGTGTCGCCAGAAAATCGAGTTTTTCCCCGATAAAGCCTGCATTTGTGCAGAAAAATCCGTTAACCTAAAGCCTTGATCTGATTGAGTGAGCCGAATGGTTCGTACCAAAATTTGCGGTATCACGCGCCCTGAACAAGTTGGGCCGATTTGTGAGTTGGGTGCCAGCGCCTTGGGCGTGGTTTTTTATGATCCCAGCCCTAGAGGAGTGAGCGTTGAATTAGCGCAGGCCATTCGCAAGGCAATGCCAGCTTACACAACGCTGGTGGGGTTGTTCGTAGACCAACCGATCGACCAAATCAATCAGATCGCAGAACAGGTGCAACTGGATGCGATCCAGTTTCATGGTGATCAAAGTTTAATCGAGTGCAAAGCGGCTATTCGCCCTTGGTACCGAGCGTTGCGGGTTGCCCCCGATCAGTCAGTAGAGGCGCTTGTGGCACCTTGGATTGGTCAGGGACAGGGCATTTTGCTGGATACCTATGTTAAGGGGGTCCCCGGTGGAACCGGCGCGGCCTTCAATTGGCAGCAGGTTCCCATGCAGCGTGATTGGCATCTGATCTTGGCCGGCGGATTGACGCCGGACAATGTCGGACAAGCCGTACAGAAAACGCACCCTTGGGCAGTGGATGTCAGTGGGGGTGTGGAATCCAGTCCGGGAGTGAAGGACTTAGACAAGGTCCGGGCGTTTTTGCAAGGTGTAATACAATGAGTAATACCATCGATTTATCCGTAGCTCAGGCGCTTAGTCAGTTGCCAGATCCGAATGGGCATTTTGGCCCTTACGGAGGACGTTTCGTTTCTGAAACCCTCACTCACGCGCTGGACAACCTGGCCGCTGACTATGCGCGGTTGAAAAACGATCCAGACTTCCAAGCCACCATCGATCACGATCTGCAGGACTTTGTTGGCCGCCCCAGCCCGCTTTACCACGCGCAGCGCTGGAGTGCCGAAATCGGCGGCGCTCAGATCTGGTTCAAGCGTGAGGACCTAAACCATACGGGCGCTCACAAAGTAAACAACACCATCGGTCAGGCGCTGTTGGCCAAGTACAGCGGAAAGCCCCGCGTGATTGCCGAGACCGGTGCCGGTCAGCACGGTGTGGCTTCAGCCACGGTTTGTGCGCGACTGGGTCTTGAGTGCGTTGTTTACATGGGCGCCAAAGACGTTCAGCGCCAGGCGTTGAATGTCTATCGGATGAAGCTGTTGGGCGCGACCGTAGTGCCGGTGGAAAGTGGGACCCGCACACTGAAGGATGCGCTGAACGAAGCCATGCGAGATTGGGTCGCCAATGTGGACAACACCTTTTACATTTTGGGCACAGCGGCCGGTCCGCACCCGTATCCGATGTTGGTGCGTGACTTCCAATCCATCATTGGGCGTGAGACTCGGGCGCAAAGCTTGGAAAAAATTGGCCGGTTACCTGACGCGGTTATCGCCTGTGTCGGTGGTGGCTCGAATGCAATTGGGATGTTCTATCCCTTCATTGAAGATGTCGGTGTCCGCATGATCGGTGTCGAGGCCGGCGGTCATGGCGTTGAAACGGGACAACACGCGGCACCTTTGTCTGCCGGTCAGCCCGGTGTCTTGCACGGCAACCGCACCTACATCATGGAAGACGCAAACGGCCAGATTGCTGATACGCACTCGGTCAGTGCTGGTTTGGATTACCCAGGCGTGGGCCCTGAACACGCGTGGCTCAAAGACAGCGGTCGTGCCGAGTATGTCGCCGAGGACGATGGCCCGTCACTGGAAGCTTTTCGTGAAGTCACTCAGTGCGAAGGCATCATGCCAGCGCTTGAGACCGCCCACGCATTGGCCTATGCCAAGCGCCTCGCTGCGACCATGCGTCCCGATCAGCACTTGGTGGTGAATATGTCCGGTCGAGGTGACAAAGACATTTTGACCATGGCCGACATCGACGGCATCAGTTTCTAGGAGTTTCGCTTGAGTCGTATTCAACCCAAATTAGAGGCGCTGAAAAGCCAGGGTCGTAAAGCCTTAATCCCGTACGTCATGTGCGGCGATCCGACCTTGTCGATTACCGTTGCGTTAATGCATGAGATGGTCAAAAGCGGTGCCGACGTGATCGAGCTGGGAATGCCGTTTTCCGACCCCTTCGCCGACGGACCGACCATCCAACTGGCCGGTGAGCGAGCGCTGGCAGCCGGCACCAACGTCACTGCTGTGCTGAAGTGCGTCGCAGAATTCCGTCAGGACGATAACGACACCCCGATCGTGCTTATGGGCTATCTCAACCCGATTGAAAAAATGGGCTATGAGACCTTTTGTGAGCAAGCAGCCGCAGCGGGCGTAGACGGACTGTTGCTGGTGGACATGCCGCCGGAAGAACATGAGTTGGTCGCCGAATACTGCGATCGTCTAAATATGGACACGGTATTCCTTGCGGCACCGACCACCATTGACGAGCGCTTGAGTGCAATTGCCAAAGCCACACAGGGCTATTTGTACTACGTGAGCCTGAAAGGGATCACCGGATCGGGCGCACTGGACTTATCTGAGGTCGAATCTCGAGTCAATCATATTCGTACGATGACGGATGTTCCGATTATGGTGGGCTTTGGCGTCAAAACCGGCGATCAAGCTCGGGCAATTGCCGCGACCGCGGACGGCGTCATTGTCGGCTCAGTATTGGTCCAAGCGATGGCTGATAACGAGCAAACCCCCGAAAATATTCCCAATGCCGTTGGCCGCTTGCTCTCGGCAATTCGTACACGCATGGATGAAACGGTATGAGCAGTTGGTTGGATCGGGTACTTCCCACGATTCAAAGCAAAGTTAAGCGCGGCGGTGTTCGCGAAGGTTTATGGACAAAATGCTCAGCCTGCGAGCAGGTCTTGTATGAGCCCGAATTGCAGCGAAATCTGAACGTTTGCCCGAAATGTGATCACCACATGCGATTGGGCGGACGGGCCCGCCTTGAAGCCTTTTTGGATAAAGGCACGGGCGTTGAAATCTTGCCGGACCTGGTCACGGATGATGTCCTAAAGTTCAAAGACAGCAAACGCTACAAAGACCGTTTGGTGGCGGCTCAAAAAGCCACGGGCGAAGAAGACGTGATGGTGGCGATGTCAGGTGAGCTGAAAGGTTTATCGATCAATGCCTGCGCCTTCGAGTTCAACTTTATGGGCGGCTCAATGGGGCGCGCCGTTGGGCAGAAATTTGTGGCAGCGGCAGAAAAAAGTTTAGAAAGCGGCGCACCCTTGGTGTGCTTTTCGGCTTCGGGCGGCGCTCGCATGCAAGAAGCCTTGTTTAGCTTGATGCAGATGACTCGTACCAGCCTTGCGATCGAGCGATTGAAGGAAAAGGGCATTCCCTTTATCTCGGTTTTGACTGATCCGGTATTTGGTGGTGTGACGGCATCCCTGGCTATGCTGGGCGATCTGAATATCGCCGAGCCTAAGGCGCTAGTGGGATTTGCAGGCCCTCGTGTGATCGAGCAAACCGTGCGTGAGAAACTGCCTGAGGGCTTTCAGCGTGCCGAGTTTTTGTTAGACCATGGCACCGTCGATAAGATCGTTCGTCGCGGTGATTTGCGCGACACATTGCACCGTTTGTTGGCGTCGATGACCTACTCAGCGGAGACCCATGGCTAAGCCCATGCGCTCGTTGCCGGACTGGTTAACGCATATCGAGTCCCTCGATCCGAGCCGGATAGAACTCGGATTAGACCGTATTCGTTCTGTGTGGGACCGACTCAAGGTGGGCCCAATACAAGCCAAGGTGATTACGGTCACGGGTACTAACGGTAAGGGCACCTGCTGTACTGCGCTGGACTGCATTCTTCGCAATTCAGGAGCCACGGTAGGTCGCTACACCTCGCCGCATATTCGAGAATTTAACGAGCGCATCATGATCAACGGCGAGATGGCTATCTCGACCGATCTGGTGGAGGCATTCGAACGGGTTGAAACCGCCCGTGCAGACACTGACCTGACGTATTTCGAGTTCACCACCCTGGTGTGCCTGGATTTGTTTCAGCGTTCGGAATTGGATTATTGGGTCCTAGAGGTAGGCTTGGGTGGCCGGTTGGATGCCGTAAATTTGATTGATGCAGACGTTGCGGTCGTGACGTCCGTGGGCCTGGACCATATGGATTGGTTGGGCCAAACCCTACATGCGGTCGCTCAGGAAAAAGTGGGCATTTTCCGTGAAGGTATTCCCGTTGTGTTGGGGCAGGCTGATTTGCCCGCTGTCATGAAGCGCAAAGCCGGCGACCTCAATTGTCAAACTTTCCAGAATACTCAGCAATGGGAAGCGTATCTTGAAACCACGATCGGTCAGCCGACCGGTTGGTCGTGGCAAGGTAGAGGCGGGGCAGGCAAGTTGAAACTGTTAACCGGTCTGCCGTATCACCATTTGAACTTAGACAGCTTGGGTTGTGCCGTTCAAGCCGCGTACTTGGTTAATCCTGATTTGACGGATTCAGCCGTGTTATTGGGCATTGAATACACCCGGCTACGCGGCCGCTGGGAGACCCTAAATACAAGCAAGGGCGTCGAGGTGGTTCTGGATGTTGCGCACAATCCAGCCGCGGGTTTCGCTCTACGGGGAACGCTGAAGCAGAATCCAGTCGCGGGTAAAACCCTCTGTGTGTTAGGTATGCTGGATGACAAACAGCATATGGATTTCATTGGCGAGATCGCACCGGTGGTCGATACCTGGTTCTTAACCAACCCAGGTGGCCGCCGAAGTTGGGATGCTCAGCAGATCCAGGAGTCATTATTGCCTCAAGCCTTGGTATTCCCAACTCCAGAACTCGCTTTGGCTAACGCGGTCACTCGGGCGCAAGAGGGCGATCGAGTACTGGTGACGGGCTCGTTTTTGATGGTCGAGGCCGTCATGGACTCGGAGTTTTTACAGTGAGTGCACAACCGGTATTGACCGCACGTCAAATTCGCCACCGCGTGATTGGGGCCATCGTGTTTATTTCCCTGTGCATCATTATTCTTCCGTTCTTTTTGGATGCCGAGGAAGCCGCTTACGATCCTCGTCGGATGGCCATTGAAGACGTACCAGCCAGTCCCTTTGCCGGTCCACCGACCGCCCCGGCACCCATGCCCGCCGAAGCGGTGAAGCTCTTAAACCAGGGCACTCAGATGCTAGATCCGACCGCGGATCCCGTTGCGCCGATGCCCGATGCCTGGGGCGTCCAAGCGGGCACCTTTCGCAATCAGCAGAACGCGCGGGAACTGGCGGCCGAGTTGGAACAAAAAGGCTGGGCTCAGGTTCGAGTCTTGCCGCGAGGGGAGTTGCACCGAGTCATTATTGGGCCGGTCCGAGCGCGTGAGGACGCCGAAGCACTATTGGCTCCGTTAGCCGCGGATTTCAATCTCAAAGGCGCGGTGACCCGGTTTAGGCCATGACCGAATTTGATTACGTAGTCATTGCCATTGTTGGCATTAGCACCTTGATGAGCCTGACCAAAGGATTGATCAAAGAAGCGATGTCCTTGGGCACTTGGGTCGTAGCCTTTTTTGGATCTCGAATGTTGGCCCCGAAAGCGCAGCCATTTTTGGCCGACATCATAGCCGACCCCTTCTACCTCAAGATTGCGGCCATGGCCGGGGTATTTATCCTGATTTTGATCTTGGGCTCCGTGGTGCGTTGGGCGTTGAGCGCGTTGGTGTCTGCCACCGGCCTGACCATGACCGACCGGTTGTTGGGCATGGTATTTGGAGCAGCCCGGGGGGCGTTGGTGGTTACTGTGGCCGTTGCCCTGATCAACCTAAGCCCCTTTAGAAGTGACGACTGGTTTACTCAGTCGATGCTGGTACCTAAATTTATCGAAGTAGCCGAGTGGTCGGTTGCAACACTATGGGATGGATCCCCGAAGGAGATTTAACGAATGTGTGGCATCGTTGGGATGTACGGGAATGGCCCCGTCAACCAAGAATTGTATGACGCATTAACCGTCTTGCAGCATCGTGGGCAGGACGCAGCCGGTATCGTTACGGAAGACGATCAAGGGCACCTGCATTTGCGCAAAGACAACGGCTTGGTCCGGGATGTTTTCCGAACTCGGCACATGCGCAACCTGATCGGAAATATGGGCATTGGCCACTGTCGTTATCCGACGGCGGGGTCTTCCAGTTCAGCGGAATCTCAACCGTTTTACGTCAATAGCCCCTACGGCATCTGTCTGGCTCACAATGGAAATTTGACCAACACCGAAGAGTTGTTGAAGTCCTTGTACGAAGCCGATCTTCGTCATATCAACACCAGCTCAGACTCTGAAGCCCTGCTCAATGTATTAGCCCATCACTTGCAGATATTGGGCAAGCTTTCGCCGTCGTCCGATGATTTTTTCGATGCCGTATCCGAAGTGCACCGCCGCTGTAAAGGTGCCTACGCCGTGGTCGCACTGATCAGTGGTCACGGTATGCTGGCGTTTCGAGATCCCAACGGCATTCGCCCGCTGGTATTCGGTAAACGCGAACAAAATGGCCAGACGGAATACATGGTGGCCAGTGAATCGGTTGCGCTGTCGACTGCGGGGTTCGAGCTGATTCGTGATCTAGAGCCCGGCGAAGCACTGATGGTGGACGAAAAGGGCAACCTGCATACCCGCCTGTGCGCGCCTGAGGCCGAATTTACGCCGTGTTTGTTTGAATTTGTGTATCTGTCGCGGCCGGACAGCGTGATTGACGGCATTAACGTTTACGATGCGCGCCTGAATATGGGTCGCAAACTGGCTAAGCAAATTCGTAAAGAACTGCCCGATGTGCAAATTGATGCGGTGATTCCGATTCCTGATACCTCGCGTCCGATTGCCCTAGAAACGGCGCGGGAGCTGGGTGTGGATTATCGGGAAGGCTTTGTGAAAAACCGTTACATCGGGCGGACATTCATCATGCCGGGCCAAACCGAGCGTAAAAAGTCGGTGCGTCAAAAGCTCAATCCGGTTCGGGATGAATTTGAAGGCCGTAGTGTACTTCTGATCGACGATTCGATTGTTCGCGGCACGACCAGCAAGCAAATCGTTGAATTGGCCCGTGAAAACGGTGCCCGCAAAGTCTACTTTGCCAGCGCAGCACCGCCGGTTCGGTTCCCCAACGTATATGGCATCGATATGCCCAGCCGGACTGAGCTGATTGCACACGATCGCTCGACTCAAGAAATTGCCGAACTCTTAGGCGCAGACGGATTGGTTTACCAGACGCTTGAGGACCTAAAAGAGTCGGTGACCGACTGCAAAGCCGGGATCGAACGTTTTGAAGCTTCGGTATTCGACGGCCAGTACGTGACGGGCAACATTGATCTGGATTATTTGGACGCACTGGACAAGCTTCGTAACGATGACGCCAAATCCCAACGTGATGCGGATTCGGATGTTGAACACATTTCGTTGAGGAATGGCGCATGAACAAGCGTGATCTAGCCCAGCAGGCTGCCACCGGTAACGGTGAATTCCGTACTAAAGCTGTCCGGGCAGGTCACCATCGGACGGGCGAGGGTGAACACGCCGAAGCCATGTTCATGACCTCGTCGTTTTGTTTCCCTGACGCTGAATCGGCCAAAGCCGCCTTTGTCGATGATAGCGGAGACAACGTCTACAGCCGATTTGATAACCCTACCGTGCAGGCCTTTGAGGAACGACTGGCGGCGCTGGAAGGCGCCGATCGTTGTGTGGCAACCGCCAGCGGTATGGCCGCGACCTTGGCGCTGGGTATGGCGCATTTACAGGCAGGCGATCGGGTGGTTTGCTCGCAGGCGGTGTTTGGGTCAACGCTGAACTTATGGACCAAATATTTTGGCAAGTTTGGCATCGAAATCGTAACCGTTGATCCCTTTGATCTGTCTGCGTGGGAGTCGGCGCTGTCTGACAATACGCGCCTGGCATATCTCGAGTCACCCACCAATCCTCGCTGCGAAGTCGTGGATATCGCAGCGGTCGCTGAACGTGTGCATGCGGTGGGCGCTAAGCTGGTTGTCGATAACTGCTTTTGTACGCCGGCCTTGCAGCGCCCATTGGAGTTGGGTGCAGACATGGTCAGTCACAGTGCGACTAAGTTCTTGGATGGACAGGGTCGCGCGGTCGGTGGCGCAATCTGCGGAAGTGATGAGGACATCGAGCCGATTTATCTGTTCATGCGCTCGGGTGGTCCCACCATGTCGGCCTTTAATGCTTGGGTATTCTTAAAAGGCCTCGAGA
>JASFWN010000157.1:0-3040 GCA_050049295.1 Pseudomonadales bacterium | reverse complement strand
GTCGGTTAAGGAACTCAGATGTTAGAAATTAAAAACCTGCACGCTCGCGTGGGCGACAAACCCATTCTAAAAGGCATCAACTTGTCCGTTGGCGAAGGCGAGATTCACGCCATCATGGGCCCCAACGGCAGCGGCAAATCAACCCTATCAAGCGTTTTGGCGGGACATGACGATTACGAAGTGACCGAAGGCGAAGTCATTTACAAAGGCGAGAATCTCTTGGAGCTCGAGCCTGAAGAACGCGCACGGGCCGGTGTCTTTTTGTCGTTTCAGTATCCGGTCGAAGTGCCAGGCGTCAAAAATATTTACCTGTTGAAGAGCGCACTGAACGCAAAACGCGCGCATCAGGGTTTGGACGAGATTAACCCGGTGGAGTTTCTAAAACTGGTCCGCGAAAAGCTTCAGTTGATGAAGATGGACGAAGCGTTCTTGCACCGGAATATCAACGAAGGATTTTCGGGCGGCGAGAAGAAGCGCAACGAAATTCTGCAGATGCAATTGCTCGAGCCCAGCTTGGGATTATTGGACGAAACCGATTCGGGACTGGACGTGGATGCGTTGCGCATTGTTGGCGAAGGCATCAATCACCTGCGCGACCCTAAACGCAGTTTCGTGATGGTGACGCACTACCAACGTTTGCTGGATCATGTGAAGCCTGATTTTGTGCACGTCTTGGCCGGCGGCCAGATTCGCGCCAGCGGCGACTTCACGCTGGCTCAACGCTTGGAGAAGGAAGGCTACGAAGGCCTGTTGGCTGAAGCATGAGCGCACTGGAAAGCTTAAAGGCGCTGGCGGGCAGCACTCCGCGGCAACTGCAGGCAGCCGAAATTCTCGGCCAATTAGGACTGCCCGGTCGCCAGCTGGAAGATTGGAAGTACTTGTCACTCAAGCACCTTCAATCCAAAACCTTGGCCGCGCCAACCAGTGACTTTGCCGGCGATATTGCTCGCTTTGATATCCCTGGCTTGACCGCAGTTCGCCTGGTCTGGGTCAACGGTGTGTTCCGTGTGGACCTGTCCGATCAAGCGGAAGGACTGACATGGGTGCAGGATGCTACCGACTTGGATTGGGTCGCGCCGGAAATTGACGGATTGGCCGCCGCCAATCTGGCAGCCGGACAATTGGTCGAACTGGTCGTCACTGATGCCCTACAAATGCCCATCCACTGCGTGTTCATTGCCGAGGGCGAAGACCAAGCGGCGCAACCCCGCTTGCAGTGGCGCGTCGCCGCCAATGCGCAGTTGGACTTGCTGGAGCAGCATGTCGGCGAAGGCGCCAACCTCGTCAACATGGTTAGCCAGTTCGATCTGGCCGCCGACAGCAAAGTCACTCGCTACAAACTGCTGAACACAAAAAATGCGACCCACACGGGCCACACCTGGGCCCAGGTGCGCCGCAATGCGGACTTTCAGAATCACTTCATCGATCTGGGCGGTAAATTCCATCGCGACCAAATCTGTGTTCAGTTGATTGAGAGTCATGCCAACACCCGACTCAACGGCCTGTACATGGTCGATGGACGTAACCTGTCCGACAGTCATACGCGCATTGAGCATTTGGTGCCGCAGGCAACCAGTGCGCAACACTATCGCGGCATTGCCAATGGTCGAGGTAAAGCGGTTTTTAACGGCTTGGTTTACATCGGTGAAAACGCATCACAAAGCGCCACCGAACAAAAAAACGCCAATCTGCTCTTGTCAGATACGGCCGAGATTAATCCGAAACCTGAGCTACAAATTCATAACGATGATGTCGTCGCTAGCCACGGCTCCACCGTCGGCAACTTGGACGAAGAGCAGCTGTTTTATCTGCGTCAGCGAGGCATCTCTGAAGCCGAAGGCCGCGCTTTGTTGACCTTTGCCTTTGCGGAGCAAATTGCTCAAGCCTTGCCCAGCCAGCCATTGGCGGATTACCTGGAAGCTCGGTTTGCCCAGGACGTGCTATGAGCGGATTTGACGTCCAGGCCATTCGCGCTGAATTCCCGATCCTGAGCACACAGGTCAACGGGCGTGATTTGGTCTACCTCGATACCGGCGCCAGCAGCCAGAAACCTGAATGCGTTATTCAGGCGATGGACGACTATTACCGTCACCAGCATGCCAATGTGCATCGAGGTATCCATGAGCTGTCACAAAGCGCGACGGATGCCTATGAGGCGACCCGGGACAAGGTGGCGGCATGGATCGGCGCGGCGCGGCGTGAAGAAGTGATTTTTACCCGGGGTACCACCGAATCAATAAACCTGATCGCCCAGACTTGGGGACGGGCACAGGTGAGCGCGGGCGATCGCTTGCTGGTTTCTGAACTCGAGCACCATGCCAATCTGGTGCCCTGGCAAATGCTGGCCCAGGAGACCGGTGCAACCCTGGTCAAAATCCCGGTGTTGCCCGATGGCCGTCTGGATCAGGCGCAATATCAGGCCGAGCTTGAGCTGGGTGCAAAACTGGTGGCCATCACCGAGGTATCCAACGCACTGGGCACCATTATCCCACTATCAGACATGATTCCCGCGGCTAAAGCCGCAGGTGCTGTGGTTGTAATCGATGGCGCTCAAGGCGTTCCACATCACCGGGTCAATCTGGCCGAGCTGGGTGCTGACTTTTATGTGTTCAGCGCGCACAAGATGTATGGCCCGACCGGAATTGGGGTGTTGTGGGGACGCTTTGAATTGCTGGATCAGCTACCCCCCTGGCAAGGGGGCGGCGACATGATTGAGCACGTGACCTTTGAACGCTCGACTTACAACACATTGCCCTATCGACTGGAAGCAGGCACTCCTGCCATTGCCGAAGGCATTGGACTGGGCGCCGCCATCGATTGGTTAAACCGTATTGATTTCGATGCCGCTTGTGAGCATGAGCATGCGCTGTATGACTACGCACGAACTCAGCTTAAGCAGGTTGATGGACTGCGCCTGATAGGCGAGGCCGAGCAAGCCGCCGGCGCCATCAGTTTCCAAATCGGTGACATCGCCGCCAGCGATCTAGGCACCTTGCTGGACAAGCAAGGCATTGCCGTTCGCACCGGCCATCACTGTGCC
>JASFWN010000156.1:0-3053 GCA_050049295.1 Pseudomonadales bacterium | reverse complement strand
AGCGCGGTTGTGTTCGATGTGTTCGATTCCGAGTTTCATGGCGTCCCTGTGTCGCGGCTCAGGCTGGCCGTCACCAATCCACCATGTCCGGCTGATATCGCAACACATCCCGTAAGGGCCGACGAGATCGGTATCGAACGCGAGTATTTCGTTGTTTTGCACGATGCGGGGGCCGCATTCTTGGAACCAGGGGTTGGTTCGAGGACCCGACGATAACAAACGGGTTTCGATCCACTCACCGCCGCGGCGGATGTTCTCGGCGTGTAAGACCGCCCAGATATCATTTTCACTCATGCCTGGTTGTGCAGAGGCCTCCATCGCATACATCGATTGCTCGGTGGCGTGGATCGAGCAGCGCATGGCGTGGATCTCATCCTCGGATTTTATCGCCCGCGCGCGTTCGGTCAGCGGCTCGCCCTCGAGTACAGTCAGCCCAGTACGCTCGAGCGCTCGGAGCCCTGACATCATGATTTTATCAACAGCGATGCGGCCGGTGCTGGCGCCGCGAGTACGTGCCAGATCAGCTACCTCGGCGGCAAATCGCTGTGCGGCCGCGGTCACGCCATCGCCGCGGTCGAAGTAGAACAAATCCGCACCGTAGCGTTTTTCCCGAACTCGGGGATTGTGGTCGGACAAGAATTCGGTGTTTTTGTAGTCCCACAACACCATGTAACCATCCGCGGTCACCATCACGGCGCGGAATGGATTGTGGGTATTCCACAGCTGCATGTTGGTGGAGTCGGTGGCATAGCGGATATTCATCGGATCAAACATCAGAATGCCGTCGATGTCGTTGATCTGAATTTGCTGGACTAATCGCTGGAGCCGATATTCACGCATCGCATCGAGGTTTGGGGTGCGGATACCGGCGGCGGCCCACTCATCCAACGCAAGCTGGGTGGGGCCGATTTCAACTCGATCATTGCCTGTGCGTTCGGCGGGTGGTCTTGAGTTGATGGGTGCAATCTTCCGGTTGGCAGCCACATTCATCCGAAACTCTCCGAATCTATTTTTCTTATGATTTGAGCAATGTATCCCGAAAGACGAGTCTGATTTTTGCGTTCACGACATGGTGTTTCTAATTCAACCGAAGTGGTTGGGCAGGCGACAGGGTTGTGACAATCTTGGATCAATAAGAAAAGCTATCTAGGTCAGACCGATGAAGTACGAAAACTTATTCAAGCCGCTTCAGCTCAACAAGCTCACGATTCGAAACCGGATCATGAGCACGGCGCACGCCGAGGTGTACGCCGAGAACAACCTCACCACCGAGCGCTATGTTCGTTATTACGAAGAGAAGGCGAAGGGCGGTATCGGTCTGGCGATTTGTGGTGGCTCTTCACCGGTATCTCGGGATCAGCCTCAGCAGTGGTGGTCAGCGGTCGACATCACCCACGACCGGTGTATTGAACACTTTGGCAACCTGGCCGATGCCGTTCACCGCCATGGTGCCCATATCATGATTCAAGCGACTCATATGGGACGGCGCAATGCGTTTTGGGGCGGTGATTGGCCTCATCTGGTGAGCCCCAGCGGCATACGTGAGCCCGTTCACCGGGGCACTGCAAAAATTATTGAGCCGCACGAGATCAAGCGCATCATCGATGATTTTGGTAAAGCCGCGATTCGCGTCAAGCAATCGGGCCTAGACGGTATGGAAATCAGCTGTGCGCACCAGCACTTGGTGGATCAGTTCTGGTCGCCTCGCACCAACAAGCGGACCGACGAATGGGGCGGCTCGCTTGAAAACCGCATGCGCTTTGGTATCGAAGTATTCAAATCGATCCGTGAGGCCGTGGGCAGCGACTTTGCCGTCGGTATGCGGATGTGTGGTGAAGAATTCCACCATGACGGCTTGTCGCACGAAGACTTCAAAGAAATCGCCCAGGCCATGTGCGAAACCGGGCTGATCGATTTTATCAGTGTGGTGGGCTCTGGCGCCGACACCCACAACACCCTGGCCAACTGCATGCCGCCGATGGCATTGCCACCTGAGCCCTTCATCGACCTGGCAGCGGGCATCAAGTCGGTATCCAGTGTGCCGGTCATGCACGCTCAGGGTATTCGTGATCCGATGCAGGCCGAGCGCGCCCTGTCCGAAGGCATGGTCGATCTTGTTGGCATGACCCGCGGGATCATCGCCGATCCGCACATGGTTAATAAAATCCGTGAAGGCAAGGAAACACAGATCCGTCAGTGTGTCGGTGCGAACTACTGTATCGACCGGCAGTACCTCGGACAGGACGTGCTGTGCGTGCAAAACGCCGCGACGTCCCGCGAACGTTTTATGCCGCATCAAATTCAACGGACGGACGGCCCGACTCGTAAGGTCGTGGTGGTCGGTGCAGGCCCTGGCGGGTGTGAAGCGGCTCGCGTCAGTGCCGAGCGTGGCCATGAGGTGGTCTTGTTTGAGCGCTCAGACGCAGTCGGCGGCCAGATCAACCTAGCCGCACAGGCACCCCAGCGTGACCAAATGGGCGGTATCGTTCGTTGGTTTGACATGGAGCTCAAGCGCTTGGGCGTCGATATCCGATTCAACACCGATGCTACCGCTGACATGATTCGTGCTGAAAATCCAGACATCGTCGTGTTAGCGACCGGTGGTCGACCTGGCATCGAGGAGGACCTTGCGTGGGGTGGCGATGCGGGCTTAGCGGTCAGCAGCTGGGATATCTTGTCTGGCAAAGTTGAAGTCGGCGAAAACGTATTGGTCTATGACGTGATGGGTCAGCATGCGGGTACGGGAACGGCCGATTTCTGCTCGAATAAGGGCGCACGCGTCGAGATCGTGACCCCCGAGCCGAAGGTTGCGGACGACACCGGCGGAACCACCTTCCCGATTTTTTACCGCCGTATGTACGGCCAAGGCATTCTAATGACGCCTAACTTCTGGCTGCAGCGCGCCTACGAAGAAGACGGCAAGGTTATTGCGGTATTGATGAACGAATACACCGAAGAATTGGAAGAGCGTGAAGTGGATCAGTTGGTGATCGAAAACGGCATCATTCCAAACGATTCGCTGTATTGGAGCCTGCGCGAAGAATCGTCCAATG
>JASFWN010000155.1:0-3086 GCA_050049295.1 Pseudomonadales bacterium | reverse complement strand
AGCGACCACGTCGACACCTAAGCCGGTTCAAGAGGACGGGCTACCGATTTGGATTGCGGCTCGGGATCCCAGTAGTCACGAGTTTGGCGTCCACAATGGCTTTAACATCCAAGTGACGCCTTTGTGGCAAGGTGATCAGGAAATCGATTTGCTGATGGAGCGGTTTAATGCCGCCTGCGCGACCTATGCGGGTCCGCGGCCAAAAATTATGTTGTTACACCATACCTATGTGGGTAAAGACGGGGCGGACGTTAACCTGGCGGCCAAAGAGCTGTCGCGCTTTTATTGCTACTTCGGTGCTTGGTTTCAGAACAAGCGATCTGTTCAGCAGGGTCAGATTGATCCGCTGACGGACGCGGAAATCGCGGCCAACAGTCTGATGGCCCCGGAAAAATTAGCCAAAGATCTAACCATCGGAACTTCAACGCAGGTCATTGACCGGCTTAAGCGGTATGAAGATCTGGGTTACGACGAATATTCCTTTTGGATCGATAGCGGCATGAGTTTCCAGCGAAAGAAAGATTCGCTGGCCCGTTTTATCGATGACGTAATGCCTGCCTTTGTGTGAGAAACCTATGACCGCAATGCCCCACTACTCTCTATTTATCGACGGCCAATGGTGTGAAGGCACTGAAGGCCAGACGATGCAATCCATTAACCCAGCCACGGGGCAGCCTTGGGCGACCTTTGCATGCGCCTCATCAAGCGATGTCGAGCGCGCGGTCACCGCGGCGAGGCGGGCGCTACAGGATCCAGTTTGGCGAGACATGACTGCAACTCAGCGCGGCAAGTTATTGTATCAATTGGCAGAATTGATTGAGCGCGATGCTCAAAAGATCGGTGAAATTGAAACCACAGACAGCGGCAAGCTATTAGCTGAAACCCGTGCGCAGTCAGCCTATGTCGGGGACTATTACCGATACTACGCAGGCCTGGCGGACAAAATCGAAGGCGCCGTCCTGCCGATCGATAAGCCCGATATGCACGTATTTACACGGCGTGAGGCGATCGGTGTCGTGGCAGCCATCGTTCCATGGAACGCACAGATGTTCCTAACGGCAACTAAGTTGGGTCCGGCATTGGCGGCCGGCTGCACGGTCGTTTTGAAAGCCTCTGAGTTGGCGCCGGCCCCGATGTTGGAATTCGCCAAGTTGATTGAAGAGGCCGGATTCCCGGCAGGCGTGGTATCGGTGATTACTGGGGATGCTGAGCAGTGCGCAATTCCATTGACTCGACATCCGGATATTGACCGGATCGCTTTCACAGGCGGCCCAGAGACGGCCCGTCATGTGGTACGAAACTCAGCCGAAAGCTTTGCGGTCACAACGCTCGAATTAGGGGGTAAGTCGCCCATCCTCGTATTCGATGACGCGGATCTGGATGGCGCTGCAAACGGTCTGATTGCCGGCAATTTCGGTGCCTCTGGGCAAAGCTGCGTGGCCGGCAGTCGGGGCCTTATCCAGCGCTCGATATTTGAATCCCTTATCGAAAAAATCGAACAAAAGGTGCAAGGCATCAGCGTGGGTGATCCGCTGGATGCTAGCGTTCAAATCGGTCCATTGTGCACCCGTCAGCAGATCGACAAGATCCAGGCCGCGCTCTCCGCGTCTACGGCAGCCGGTGCTCGGATTCGAT
Organism: Pseudomonadales bacterium; assembly: GCA_050049295.1. GTDB lineage: Bacteria > Pseudomonadota > Gammaproteobacteria > Pseudomonadales > Litorivicinaceae > Litorivicinus. Next base: position 1,451 of record JASFWN010000155.1, on the reverse strand, counting down.
TTGGTGGTGCGCCCCTCGATACACCCGGCAACTACATGGCGCCCACCTTGGTTGAGTGCCCTCATCCGGACATCGAAACACTCAAGGTGGAAATGTTCGGCCCCATCATGTCGTTAATTCCCTTTGATACCGAGCAAGAGGCGATTGAATTGGCCAACTCCACCCCCTTTGGTTTGGGGTCGGGTGTATTTACACAGAATTTAGCTCGGGCCCATCGAGTGTCGTCTCGACTAAAAGCCGGGATTTGTTGGGTCAACACCTATCGAGCGATCTCGCCGATCGCGCCCTTTGGTGGTGTAGACCAATCTGGTTATGGCCGTGAGGCTGGGGTTGAGGCGGTTCTGGACTATACACGGACCAAAACCACCTGGATCAATACGTCGGATCAGCCAATGGCCAACCCCTTCATTATCCGCTAGCCGGTATGCAGCAATATCTGCTTCCAGATGGCGGTTTCGTCAATCAGGGTCCAGCCTCGGCGCAGACCGCGCGGCCCCCATTCCGAGTGGGTGATGCCCATGACGTAGACCTCTGCATTCGTGGGCGCGCCAAAACGTCCCCAACCACTGTGTTTACCATGTAACGACCAGCGCAGCGCTGAACGGGGCGACATGTTAGGGCTATCCATTCCCATCTGATGATAAATCGTTAATACGGCATCGGGAAATGCGCTGCGCAATCCCATCCAAAAATTGTCCACAGACTTCCAACCCTGGGCCGATTGACCGTTGGGGTATTCCAACTGAACGGCGCGATCGAATTGTTTAGGAATTTGGCTGAAGTCCCCTTCCATCATGGATTCGAGCAGGGCCGCGGATTGTTGACCGCAAGGATGATCGTTTCCTCGCCCGTGATAAGCGCCCTGAACATCGGTTTTGGGTGTCAGTGGTTGGATGCACTGTTCAGGACCGCCCTCGTTGTAGATGAGTTGGGACGCATAGGTCTTTGGATCCATACCCAACTGAGTGACGATGGCGCCTTGGTCGCGCACTAACCATTCGTCTTTGACTTGGTTTTGAGTGCAATAACAGTCCGCAAGGATCCGGTACGCGATGGTTTTTCCTGTAGGGGCACCGTAAATACCTGGGTGGGTATGGGTTGCGGTACTAACCAGACGGTGTGAACTCAAAAACCCATCGGGCGCGTCGCACCAAATGACGTCTTCACCGAGCAGTTCTCGGTCAGGTAGCTCGGCCAGCGTAGCCATGGTGGCCGCTTTGATACCTTGATTGCCGACCACAACGCTGGCCGGTGAACGGACCACGATATCGTCCGCATAATACTGATTTAACGTATTAATGCCTCGGTCTTCCCAGATCTCATAAGTGATGCCTAGGATGTAGTCTTCGGGGCTTTTCCAGCGCGGATCAAAATTCTTCATGCCTTGTTATTGTCTTCCATAAGTCGAGGGCGTAGCCTGCGCCGCTATGGCACTGATAACCCTTCGCGGC
>JASFWN010000154.1:0-3100 GCA_050049295.1 Pseudomonadales bacterium | reverse complement strand
AGCCGCGGGCGGCGCGGGGCGAAGGGGATCGATGTGGAGCTTATGGAAATCTGCGATATCAATCAGCACCGCGTTATCGATCGGACCCCCGGTGGGTTTTAAAATACCCACAAGCTCGAAGGTCAATTGATCGTGTTGATCCCCTAATGCCTGGGCCTGACCATGCGCCACGCTCATCGATTGACCGAGTGAGTAACCGAGTTTCGTCGCAACTCGAGCGCCCATCACCAACTGCCCCGAGCCCTCGAATGCTTGACCCTGGCTGAATCCTTCGGGCGTCAGGTGTTCAAAGTAGTTAGCCTGGGTAGCCACAACGGCATGCCCGCGATAGTTGTCTCCCAGCGCGATCGGAACCCACCATTCAACGCTAGGTTGAGCAAGCGCTTGTTCTAAGCGCCTGAGTGGTATCGACTGTGTTGGCGCGCCCAGTTGGAACACGCTGTGCAGCAATAGCTGAACATCGCCAGCGGGCGCACCGACCACTAAATCAATGTTCGCAACGCTTTGGCTAAAGCCGTCTCGGACGCCATCGCGTAAACGCTCGACCAGCATCACGAGTCCCAACGCGAGCGCTAGGGACAACACCACCCAAATCAGACTGCCAGCGCGGTAGCGTGCGGATTGCCAGAGCGCGTTAAGCATGGCTGACGTCCAGTTGAATGTGACGATCGAAGCCTGCGGCTACGCTCAAATCATGCGTCACCATGACCAATGATTGGTTGTCTAGATTCATCGAATCGGTCAGCAAATCGATAAAGCGCTGAGTATTGTGTGCGTCCAGTGCCGAGGTGGGCTCGTCCGCCAGTATCAACTTAGGTGCGCCATACAATGCCCGGGCGGCGGCAACCCGCTGGCGCTGCCCTAAGCTCAATTGATCGGGTTTTCGACGGTGCATTACTGACGGCAGTCCGAGGCAATCCAACAGCTCAGCCGCCGATCGGTCAGCGGCATTTCTGCGAATAGTACTAAATCGGGCGGGAAGCTCGACGTTGTCTATCAAGCTCAAGTACGGAATCAAATTCAGGCTCTGAAAAATGATACCGATATGATCTGCGCGAAGTTGCTGGCGCTGTGCCGCTTTCAACGCGTTCCAGTCCTGCTCTAAAAATTGGACCCGGCCGTCGTAGTCTGTATCCAGCCCGGCCATCAGATTGAGCAGGGTAGATTTGCCCGAACCGGATGCGCCTGAGATGAGAATGCGTTGGCCATCCGTAACCTTGATGTCGGGAAACGAGATGTCAACGCGTGAGGAGGTCAGATTCGAGCAGATCAACATGCAATCAGTTTGCCATCTCCAAGGTAGGCCGGTCAGCCTTTAATTCCTCTGCGAATTGGCCATTAGACGTAATAACGGCGGCCTCAACGCGCAGCATGCCGGGGAAACGCTCAAACGCCGTGACGTTTAATCCTGTGACGCTCTGCGGTGCCTGGCAGCTCCATGTGCTTAATGCGGACAGGTCTAAGTGGTCGCTGTTGTGCATCGTGTCCAAGTCAAAACCTTGGAAGGTGACGCTCTTTAATTCGCAGTCACCCCCGATCAATGCGATGCCGCCGTCTTGAAGTAACGCCTTGACGTCGGATAAGGCGGAACGTTGGGCTTGGTTGTTGGGGACTTGTTCAAATCCCACCCAGTCGACCATGGGGGCAGTGAGTTGCGCTTGAAATACCGCACCATCCAATGCGGCCTCGAGTCGACTAACGCCATGCTGGTGGATGCCCGTGCGGTGGTCATGGCCATCGTGTTCGTCATGTCCGTGCTCGTCATGATGCGCGTGGTTGGCGGACGTTTCGTGTTCATGATCGGAATGGTGGTTCGCCCATGCAGCGCCGGCACTCATAGTCATTGCTAACAGCCATGCGGATTTCATTGATTGCTCCTATGTTATGTTATAACAGTATAGGCGTCCTTTGTCGGAGGATTCAATGCGTGTTAAACCGGTTAGAGCACCCTGTGGGTCAATGGTTCACTGACTCAAATCCAGCGTCGTACGCGCCCAAGATACTCACGATAGTCATCACCAAAGTGGGCGAGTAAAGCGGCTTCTTCGCGTTTGATCTGGCCCGTATTCATCAGCATGACAAAGGCCACCGGGCCAAAGGCTGCAAAGGGGTGGGCTAGGTGATAGGTCCAGGCAATCAAATAGCACAGCAAACCTAAGTACATGGGATTGCGTGAATATTGATAAATTCCACCGGTAACGAGGGTGCGGGCATTTTCTGGATGAAAGGGGCTTAAGGTTGTTTTGGCCTGCCAGAACGCAATGATAGCGAGCACGTCGATGATCAAGCCTAGGACGGCAAAGCCTGCGGTGAATGCACTCTGCGAGGGCGCGTCAAAGAGTAGCGTGGGAACACTAGAGGACACTCCCCAGGCCATCAATCCGCACAAAATGGCCAAAAGCGGAGGGGGTAGAAATTTCATGGCTTATTTCCGTTAGAAGTCAGATTTTAGGATACGGGGTTGAGAGGTGAATTTCATGACCCTGTTTGTATCCAGCCCCGGCATTTATTAATCGAACCTTTCGATCGTTGAGCCCAGTTTTTCTGTCTTGTGCCAGAGACGGTTCCGGCCGATCCTGCCGCGAAAATAAATAACAAAAGTTGGACAAAACCCATGCTCACCGACCAGCAACGTTTTGACTTATGCCACTACCGTTATGGACGACTTCAACAGGCGATGCAGGAACGCAACGTCGCAGGCTGTATTCTTAACAGCCCAGTTAGCATGCGTTATGCCGCAGACAGTAACGAATACGCGCTGTTTCAGGCTCATATTCCTACCATCTATTTATACGTCCCAGCACAGGGGCCTGCCATTTTCTACGGCACGGCTGGGCGCAAATATCACAATGTTGGCGATTATCGTCGCTCGCGCTTTGTGACGCCTTTTGACGGCGGGCTGGATCTGACCCAGCATTATGTCTACCTCGTTCAAGATCTGTGCGACCTCGTCCCGAAGGGTGAGCGAATCGCGGTGGATCGATTTGGTCCGCAATTGAGCTTTGGGCTGCAAGAAGCGGGACGCACGGTGGTCGATGCTGAAGTTATTGTGGAAGCCGCAAAGCTAGTCAAATCTGCCGAGGAAATTTTGTGCATTCGA
>JASFWN010000029.1:0-7612 GCA_050049295.1 Pseudomonadales bacterium | reverse complement strand
AGAACATTTCGACGTCCCAGCGGACCGAGCCACTGGCGGGATCTAAGGCTGACAAACCGGTCTGAGCTCCGCCGATGATGATGGAGTTGGCTGCAATCACTGGGCTCGCGTCTAAATCCACCAACTCACCACGCACACCGGCCAGCGAGCGACGCCAAGCGTTCAAGCCATCCTGCGCAAGCAGTGCCATGACTTCACCGGAGTCGTTAGGCAATACATATCCGCCATCCACCGCCAATGGGCGGGCTTGTCCGCGATAGGCTAGTCGAGCAGGCGTGCCCTGACGTTGCCAAATTTCATTGCCTTGAAAATCAATCAGCGCAACCGACTCATCGGTTGAACGAACCAGTAAACCATTCTGTCCGGCCGTCACCGGCACAATGGTTTCACGTCCCCAATCCCAGCTCCAGCTGGCTTGTCCATTCGCGCTGTTAAAGCTCCGAATCGAACCCATGGCGTCTGATATGACCACCTGGTTACCAATGGCGGTGACACCACCTGAAACCGGCTGCTCGAGCGACTGCTCCCAAACGACAGAGCCTGCGGCGTCTAATACCATCAAGGTCTCACCTGCAGCCGCGTAGATTCGATCCCCTTGGACCGCCGGCCACAGCATCGCGGTCTGCTCGGCACTGGCACCCAGGTTTTCATTCCACTGAATGCTGAGCGCGACCTTATCGTCGATTCGGTCTAATTCTGTGGGCTCGGGACGTTCAGGAGCACTGGAGCAACCCACCAAAGCAAGAGCAAATCCGATTAGGGCTAAACGTTTCATGGCTTAGACGTCTGCCAGTTCGTTAAGTTTGTAGGTCAACAGCGGCAATGCATTACCGCCCTCGGAGTTCTGCGCCTGCTGGTACGCGGCCTTGGCCCCTGCACGGTCGCCCTGGGCTAGCAAGGCATCGCCCTGCACTTCCAACGCACGCGCCTGATAGGCAGCCGGATAGCTTTGTGACGCCAGACTGAGCGCTTCGGCTGTCTGGTTCATCGCCAGTTGCAGTCCCGCCAAACGCAAACGCGCTTCGGCGCCGGTCGGTTGATCGATGGTGACCGCATTCATGACGCCCTGCAGTTGCGCGGCCGCCTGTTCCAGCTCGCCTTTTTCAACCAAGGCTTTGGCGGCAAACAGTGTCGCAAGCTGTGCATATTCGCTGCCGGGATTTGACGTCTGAACGTTGCTGGCGGCGGCCAAAAGCGCATCCAAGTCATCGCCCTGACTCGCTTCGATTACCTTTTGGAAGGCATCACTCTGGACTGCTTCGGTGGCGGCTTTGTTGTCTTTGTAGGCTGTCCAGCCAAAGTTACCCGCAATGGCCAAGACCACCGCACCGATAACAAACTTACCGTTTTCATCCCACCACTGTTTGACCGCGGCGACCTGTTCGTCTTCGTCTTTGTAATCCACGAAACTTCCTAACTCTTAATCTGTGTAATCCATTCGGCTTGCGCGACTTGTCGCTGCTCGCCCTGACCCTGCATGGGCTTTAATGTGACGGTCTGGGCCGCCAACTCATCATCACCCAGTAACACTAACATTTGCGCACCGCTGCGGTCGGCTTTTTTCATGCGCGACTTGAAACTTCCACCGCCGTGATGGACAGCAACACGCAACTCAGGCTGCGCCGCTCGCAACTCCCGCGCCATGGCCCGAATCTGCCCTTCGGCCGCGTCGGTGGCCGCCATCATATAGATGTCCGCGTCTCGGCCCAAATCACTGGGAATTTGCTCCATGGCTTCAATCAGCAACAGCACCCGCTCGACGCCCAATGCAAACCCGACGCCCGGTGTCGCTTTTCCGCCCAGTTGCTCAACCAGGCCGTCATAACGACCGCCGCCACAAATCGTGCCCTGGGCGCCCAGATGATCCGTGACCCACTCAAATACCGTGCGGTTGTAATAGTCCAGTCCACGAACCAGCTTGGGATTGATTTCATAACGAATGCCCGCCGCATCCAGTCCGGCCTTGAGCCCTTCAAAATGGGCAATGGACTCCTCGCCCAAGAAGTCACTCAACACCGGCGCATCCGTAAGCAACGCCTGCGTGTCGGGATTCTTGGAATCCAACACCCGCAGGGGGTTGGTATCGATCCGGCGCTGGCTATCTTCGTCCAGTTGAGAGCGAATAGCATTCAAAAATTCGACCAACTGTCCGCGAAACGCCGCGCGCTCTTCGCTTTGCCCCAGTGTATTGAGCTGAAGCGTCACGCCATCAAGGATTCCCAGTTCACGCCACAACTGTGCGGTGATCTCGATCAGTTCAACGTCGATGTCCGGCCCATTCAAACCAAAGACTTCGGCGCCCATTTGGTGGAACTGACGATTGCGCCCTTTTTGAGGCCGCTCGTAGCGGTACATCGGACCCGCGTACCAAAACTTCTGGATCTGGTTATACAAAAGGCCTTGTTCGATACCGGCCCTAACCACGCCTGCCGTGCCCTCGGGACGCAGTGCGAGTTTTTCGCCGCCACGATCCTCAAAGACGTACATTTCTTTTTCGACGACGTCGGTGACTTCACCGATAGCGCGGGCGAATAACCCAACCGGCTCAACGATTGGCGAGCGCAGTTGATCGTAGGCATGAGCATGCATGATCCGGCCCCAGGCCTGATCCAAACGCCCCCACAGCCGCGAGTCCCTTCCGTAACTGTCGTACATGCCGCGAACGGCTTTGATCGCTTTCATCCTTTGGCGATGACCTGTGCTTCTTGTGCCTGCTTTTCGGCGACTTTTTCTCGAATTTGGCGCTCTAGCTGATCCACCAATTCTTCGTTCTTGACCTTGCCGGCCGGCGATCCGCCGACATACAGCAAGTTATTCGGTGTGCCGCCCGTTAGCCCGATGTCGGCTTCTTTGGCTTCGCCCGGCCCGTTCACAATGCAGCCAATCACCGCCACGTCGAGCTTAGTCGGCACGTCTTCTAGACGCATTTCTAGCTCGTTCATGGTCTTGATGACGTCAAAATTCTGACGGGAGCAACTCGGACAAGCGATAAAATTGATGCCTCTTGAGCGGATACCCAGGGAACGCAAAATATCGTAACCCACTTTGACTTCTTGAACCGGATCGGCAGCCAGAGAAACGCGTAAGGTGTCGCCGATACCTTCGGCCAACAACATACCCAGCCCGATAGCAGACTTCACGCTACCACTACGAAAACCGCCGGCCTCAGTAATGCCCAAATGAAGCGGCTGCTCAATCTGATCCGCAATGAGGCGGTAGGCACCCACGGCCATGTGCACGTCCGAGGCCTTTAGGCTGACCTTGTAGTCTTGGAAATCCAAACGGTCGAAGTAGTCGATGTGACGCATCGCCGATTCAACCAAGGCTTCGGGTGTAGGCTCGCCGTACTTTTTCTGCAGATCTTTTTCGAGGGACCCCGCGTTCACCCCAATACGGATCGGGATGCCCTTGTCCCGCGCGGCCGAGACCACTGCCTGAACACGATCTTCACGGCCAATGTTGCCCGGATTGATACGCAGGCAATCCACGCCGAGCTCGGCCACCTTCAATGCGATTTTGTAGTCGAAGTGGATGTCCGCCACCAACGGTACCTGGACCTGCTGGCGGATCTGGCCAAAGGCATCCGCTGCTTCCATGCTGGGGACTGAAACCCGCACAATGTCTGCACCGGCTTCAACCACCGCATTGATCTGAGCGACCGTGGCGGCGACATCGGTGGTTTCGGTATTGGTCATGGTCTGAACGCTGATCGGGGCATCGCCGCCCACCTGAACAGAACCGACCTGAATCGGGCGAGACACCCGACGCTTGATTTGATGTTGGAATTTCATGCGATCTCTAGGGCAATTGAATGCGCGCGACATTTTGCCGTGCGCGTTCTCTCAAATCTATGGCCTGATTATCAAAGGTCAACGTCGTGACCTGAACGTTGCCGACCAAAACATTGAATGGACCGGGACCGGTCAATTCCACCACGTCATCGGCATTAAGCAAATCGCCCACCAGTCGCTCGTTATCGGGGCCCGTGATCTCGACCCAGCTATCCCCTGTAAAAGTCAAACGCAAGCGATGATCATCTGGATTGGCCGCGGCGGATTCAGGCTGATCGACGGGTAGCGGAACGGCTTCGGCGACCGCCGGCGGTTGGGATTCGGTTTCTGTCGGAGTCGGAGCTGGTGTAGCCTCGGGTTCCGCTTCGATCACGGGCTCGACAGTAGATGCGTCCTCGGTCGCTACGACTTGCACTTCGGGATCAGGCTCAGGGGCTGCTACGACGGGCTCTCGCTCGGGTGTTGGTTCAACCGTTTGCGTCACCGTTTCAGTCGAAGAAGCCGCAATGGATTCTTCAACAACGCTATTTCTTCCATCGTCTTGAGCGACGATCGGTTCAATCCCATTGCGCGGCTGGTCGGCTGGAGATAACCAAACCGCAATCATGCTGGCTCCACTCCCAAAATACAGCCATCCCGCAACCGCTATTGCGAGCAACACAGCCGTAACTTTACCGGCGACCGGTTTCCTTGGCTCAGAGTCAGGATCGACAAAGGGCGATACCAGCGTCTGAAATCCCTCAGGGTGGTCCTGTCGCCAGTGGTCAAACTTATCCAGCACATCTGCCTGATCCATGCCCAGCTCGCGCTGTAGGTTGCTTAGGTAACCTCGCACGAAGGGCAAACCGGGCAATTTGTCGTAGCGATCTTCTTCGATCGCCGTCATCGCCGTCGCTGAAATCCGAACTGAAGAAGCGAGCTGCTCGACTGTTAAACCCGCCGCCTCACGCGCTTCCTGAATGGCTTTGCCCGGCAGTTCTGGCGTCTGTAGAATGACATCGTTTGACACTACTTCCACTCCTGCCAGGCCGAATATTCAGCCGAATTACTAAATTCGTTACGCAGCAGCAACTCGTAGCTGGCCTGCGAATCCTGATCGCCCGTAGCTTGGGCAATGCGGATTCCCACCCACAGACTACGCGCCGTTTGCTGGGCGCGGCGCACATATTGGCCATAGTGATAGGTCGCCCGCTGCAAGTCACCCGCTAGGAACCGGCGCTCGGCCAACACCAGATTGGGCAGGGGTCGACGGATATCTAATCGGTTTGCTCGCTCGTAGGCCGCCAACGCCAAATCAGACTGACCCAAACGGTCGCGACACTGACCCAGATTCTCAAAGGCCTGAGCTCGAGCGCTGTACAGAGTATCCGCCGTCACCTGCTCGAGCGCCTGACATGCGGCTTCAATTTGGTCGGTGGAAAACAGGAAATTCGCATAAATCTGTCGACCCCGAGTGAAATCCGAGTGCGCATCAAACAATTGATCGTAGGCCTCTGAGGCCGGCTGCACATCACCCTGGCGCTCAAGCATCACCGCTTTGGCCAGCATGGCCTCTTGATCCTTGGGAGCCAAAGCTAAAGCCCGTTCCAAGGGATCGACCGCACGATCGAAGCTACCTTGTTCGATGTAGCTGAGTGCCAGTGTGGTCAGAGTTTGAACACGTTCGTTGCGCTGCGATTCGCTGAGACGGGGTTCGGATACGGTGGCACAACCCGCTATCCCCATCATCATCACCATCGCCAAATACCGCATTACTGAACCTGTTGTAGTTTTATATACCGCTCACTGCGACGGGTTTTATCCATCACACTGCCGACCAATTGACCGCAGGCGGCGTCAATATCGTCACCTCGCGTGGTGCGAACCGTCGTGATGATATTCGAATGTACCAGTTTTCGTTGGAAGGCCTCAATAACTGGCCTTGGACTGGTTTTGTAGTCCGTCCCTGGGAAGGGATTGAATGGGATCAGGTTGACCTTGCATCGGATGCCAGTCTTTTTGATGAGCCGAGCCAGTTGATTGGCATGCTCGAGCTGATCGTTAACGCCATCCAGCATGGTGTATTCGAAAGTCACGCTGCGATTGTCCGGCAACGCATCCAGATAACGCTGGGTCGCGGCAAACAGCGTGTCGATGTTGTACTTTTTGTTGATGGGCACCAACACGTTACGCAACTCGTCGTTAGGTGCGTGCAATGACACCGCCAGGCTCACGTCGATCTCGCCACCCAATCGATCCAAGGCTGGCACCACACCACTGGTGGATAAAGTCACCCGGCGCTTACTGATGCCATAGGCATCGTCGTCCATCATGGTGCGCATGCAATCTACCACGGGCTCGTAATTCAGTAAGGGCTCGCCCATGCCCATCATGACCACATTCGTCACCCGGCGCTCGGCGGTATCCAATACCGGCAGACCGTAGGATTTCGCGGCCAACCAAACCTGGCCAATGATTTCCGCCGGAGTTAGGTTTTTGTTAAAGCCCTGTTTACCGGTCGAGCAAAAACTGCAGTCCAGCGAGCAGCCCACCTGCGAGCTGACACACAGGGTTCCGCGCTTACCGTCAGGGATGTAAACCGTCTCGATGGCACTGCCGCCATCGACTTTCAGCACCCACTTACGAGTACCGTCTTTTGAGTCGCCCTGAAATAGCACTTCAGGGGCTCGAATTTCAGCCACCTCGGCCAAGCGCGCGCGCAGCGGCTTGGCGAGGTTGGTCATGTCGTCGAAATTATCAACGCCATATTGGTGAATCCACTTAAAGATCTGACGGGCACGGAACGCTTTTTCGTTCAAGCTGTCGCTCACGAATTCAACCAACTGTGCCTGGGTCATCCCCAGCAGATTCGTCCGCTCCATTTAGCGGCTGTGCACTTCGGTTTCAGCGAAGAAGTAAGCCACTTCGCGCGCCGCGCTTGCGGGGCTGTCTGAACCGTGCACGGCGTTCGCGTCAATGCTTTCAGCGAAGTCAGCGCGGATGGTACCGGCGGCAGCTTCTTTGGGGTTGGTAGCACCCATCAGGTCACGGTTCTTGGCAATGGCGTCTTCGCCTTCCAACACCTGAACCACAACGGGGCCTGAAGTCATGAATGCAACCAGGTCACCGTAGAAAGGACGCTCGGCGTGCTCAGCATAGAAACCACCGGCTTCTTTGTCTGACAGGTGCAACATTTTTTGCGCAACGATTTTTAAGCCAGCGGCTTCAAAACGAGCCACGATCTGGCCGATTGCGTTTTTGCCCACAGCGTCGGGCTTGATGATGGATAGCGTACGTTCTAGCGCCATGTGAGGAGCTCCTATTATCTAACGGAAAAATTTCGCGCGGATTATAGGCTAAGTACGCTGTCAATACAGCATTAGACGGAAAAAGACTCGCCGCAGCCGCACTCGCTGACTGCATTTTCGTTATGGAAGCGCAGTCCTTTGTTCAGGCCCTCGGTGACCAGATCGACCGTCACCGCATCCATCATGGGTAACGAGAGGTCATCCACAAATACCGGGACTCCATGGAAGTCCAAGGCTACATCGTGGTCGGTCGGCGCCGTGACAAAGTCAACGATGTACATGTATCCACTGCAACCGGCGGGTTTGACGCCTAGACGAATACCCTGGGCCTGTTCGTTTTGTGCCAGTTGGCGGCCTAGATGTGCCGCTGCAATTTCAGTGACTTGTAAGCTCATGCAGTTTTACTCATTACCCCTACGGACTTCGCCAGCAGGTCCAAAAAACGATCCATGTCGGTCAGGGTGGTAAAGCGTCCCCAACTAATGCGCACAGACGACAGCGCCCGATCACGGCCCAGTCCCATGCCCATCAAGA
>JASFWN010000153.1:0-3121 GCA_050049295.1 Pseudomonadales bacterium | reverse complement strand
CAAGGTGCTGGCCCAAATCGGCGGTCGCCACACCCACGATGGCTTTCGCCTCACTTGCTGAGTAATTCGTCAGGCCCGTGCCGATTTGCTGGCCATCTTCATCCATCAACGCGACCGCTTCGCCACGGCGAAAATCACCCTCAACTCGATTCACACCGACCGGCAACAAACTGCGCCCCATCTCGGAAACGGCACGTTGTGCGCCCTCATCAAGATAAACATATCCCTTGACCCGAAGGTGGCCAGCCAACCAGCGCTTGCGCGCGGTTTGAGTGGCATCGGGCGCGACAAATCGAGTTCCGATGGCATCCCCGGAGGCGATTTTTACAATCACGTTATCCGTCAAGCCGTGTGCGATTAACGTATCCGCGCCACTGCGTGCCGCCAGTCGAGCCGCCTGCACCTTGGTTGTCATTCCGCCCCGGCCGAGCGTGCCCGCTCCGCCGGTGGCCATGGCATCCAGGCTTCGATCATTGGCCTGAACCTCGAACAACAGCTCTGCGTCGGGATTGGCGCGGGGGTCTTCTCGGTACATGCCCTGCTGATCGGTCAAGATGATCAATTCATCCGCCTGGATCAGATTGGCTACCAAGGCCGCCAAGGTGTCGTTGTCACCAAAACGGATCTCGTCGGTGACCACCGTGTCATTTTCATTCACCACCGGGATGACATTAAAATCCAGTAAGCGCATCACCGTGGCCCGAGCGTTTAAATAGCGAGTACGATCGGACAGATCTTCGTGGGTCAGCAGAATCTGAGAGCTGGCCAAGCCATGCGAACGGAAACAGGTTTCCCACAGCGTGGCGAGCCCCGATTGACCCGCAGCGGCTGCAGCCTGAAGTGTTGGCATGTCGGTTGGTCGTTGGGACAAACCCAGCACACCCAGTCCAGCCGCGACAGCACCCGAACTGACGACCACGACCTGATGGCCGGCCTGAATCAGCGACGCAATCTGGCCCGTCCAGTTCTGGATGCCCGTCTGATTCAGTCGCAGGCCCTCTTGGGTCAATAACGCCGACCCGAGTTTCACCACATACCGGCTCATTGCTGGTAAACGACCTCCATATCCCCGTCGTCATCATCGTCGTCTTCACGCTGCGCTTCCAGCTTAGCAGCAAGACGTTGTGCACGGCGCGCTTCGCGAACTTCGTTCAACCGCTCGCGGGCTTCTTCGGCCATACGCAGGCGGGTCATCCGTTCTTCATCGGCCATTTCAGGTGTTGCCTCTTCTTCGGCCCAAATACTTTCGAGACGAATCATCAGATCCTGGGCCAGCAATTCAGTACCCTGCTCGAGCAATCCCGAAATGATGTAGGCCGGCCCCTTCCAGTTCAGACGCTTGACCACGTCATCCAGGGCTTCATCCCATTGGTCTTCAGGGATGGTATCGGCTTTATTCACCACCAACCAACGCTCACGTTCAGCCAGCGTCGGACTGAAACGCTCAAGCTCGGCTGCGATTTCTGTAACGGCTTCGACCGGATCTTTGCCATCCAACGGCTGCAGATCTACCAAATGCAGCAGGATACGCGCGCGGGTCAGGTGCTTGAGGAAGCGAATACCCAGGCCTGCGCCTTCGGCTGCACCCGCAATCAAACCCGGTACATCGGCAATCACAAACGAGCGGTGCGAGTTAATTCGTACTACGCCCAGCGACGGAATCAAAGTCGTGAAAGGATAATCGGCAATCTTGGGCTTGGCTGCAGACAACATCGAAACCAGCGAAGATTTACCGGCGTTAGGCAAGCCCACCAACCCGACATCCGCCAACACTTGAAGCTCCAATCGGATATCCCGAGCTTCGCCCGGCTTGCCCAAGGTAGTTTTACGCGGCGCACGGTTGGTTGAGGATTTAAATCGCGTATTGCCCAAACCGAAATGGCCGCCTTCGGCGATACAAATTCGCTCGCCCGCACGGGTAACATCGGCAATCACGGTATCGGTATCGACATCGACGATGCTGGTGCCGACCGGAACCTTGAGCGTCATGTCCTGACCCTTCGGTCCGCTCTTTTCTCGGCCCATTCCAGGCTTGCCATGTTCGGCACGATACAAGCGCTGATAGCGATAATCGATCAATGTATTGAGCGAATCGTCGCCCTCAATGAAGATCGAGCCGCCGCGGCCGCCATCGCCACCGTCTGGACCCCCCTTGGGTATGTATTTTTCACGGCGGAAGCTGAGGCAGCCGTTGCCGCCCTTACCTGCTTCTACCCGTATTACCGCCTCATCGACGAATTTCATGACTTGCCACCATAAAAAAAGCCCCGCATAGGCGAGGCTTTCGGATTATTAGGGCCGCCCTCTTGGCACCCTAAGGACCTTGCTTACGCAGATACGATACTAACGTACTTACGCTTGTTGGGTCCTTTGATCTCGAACTTGACTACGCCGTCCGCTTTTGCGAACAGAGTGAAGTCCTTGCCCAGACCTACGTTATCACCGGCGTGGAACTTAGTACCGCGCTGACGAACCAAAATGTTACCTGCTAGGACTTCTTGGCCGCCGAAACGCTTCACGCCGAGGCGTTTGGATTCTGAATCGCGACCGTTGCGGGTACTACCGCCTGCTTTCTTGTGTGCCATGTGGTCTTGCTCCCCTTACTTGGCAATCGAAGTGATCTTCACTTCGGTATACCACTGCCGGTGACCCATACGCTTCATATGGTGCTTACGGCGCTTAAACTTGATGATCTTAACTTTGTCGCCACGAACCTGACCGACGATCTCGGCTTTAACCACACCGCCTGCAACCAGGGGGGCGCCAATTTCGATCGAGTCGCCGTCGGCAACCATTAATACTTTGTCAAAGTCTACGTTAGATCCGACTTCCGCTTCGATTTTCTCGACGCGAATGACTTCGTCTACTTCAACACGGTGCTGCTTTCCGCCAGCTTCAAAAACCGCGTACATGTGTCTGTCTCCTAATTCCCAAACGGGAGGATGGTGCCCGGAGGCGTAAATTCAGGGCGCGGAGTTTATTGCTTTTGCTTCGGAATGACAAGCGCTTGCAAGCATTTCCTGGCACTTTACACTGCGTGCCCAGTTATAAGGAGTTGCACTGGTGAGCCACCCGATTACCCCGCTGATTGCGAGCGTCGAAAACGAGTTTAAAACACTCG
>JASFWN010000016.1:0-9729 GCA_050049295.1 Pseudomonadales bacterium | reverse complement strand
TCTGAGCGACTCACAAAGTCATGTCCTAAATTACGACTCACCCAGTAGCGGGTGAAACTGGGATCGACGGTTTTTCCGACCAACCAAATGAGCCATTTGGGTACCTTGCCTTTGGGCAAAGGATAGCTGCGGAAGTGCTGTTTGAGCCGTTGGGCCAAGCTAACAAAGTCGGTGTCTTCGCCCGAGCACAGGTAGCGTCCTTGAGCGTTATCCGAAAATGCGCAAGCCATGTGCGCCTGAGCGACATCCCTAACATCTACCACACCCAGGCCCAGTGGTGGGGCACCGGTTTTTAGCTCGCCGGATCCCAGCCTGCGTAGTAAGTTAAAACTTTCACTGGTTGGGATCTGACCGATCGCCGGGCCTAACACCAATGAGGGATTAACTACCACCAATTGGTAATCGGCCTCTTTCGCCATGTCCCACGCGCGGCGCTCGGCCAGTGTCTTTGAATACTGATAGGGCTGATGCGTCAGTGAAGAAGTCGTATTCCAGCGTTGCTCGTCAATCGGGCCGTCTTTGCACTCGATGACATCGCCGTACATGGCGGCGACGGAAGAGGTCAGAATGACTCGCTCAACGCCCGCGACCTCGGCCACATCGCTCAAAACGTGCTCAACACCTTTCACCGCAGGCTCAACCAAATCTCGCTGAGGGTGGGCCACGTTCAACTGGAAGGGGCTTGCGGTATGAAACACATGGCTACAGCCTCGAATCGCGCTGCGAAAGCTGCCGGCGGTCATTAAGTCGGCCTGAAACAGTTCAAGTTGCCCCGGGTAACGATCGGCCAGCTCATACAAGGCGGCCAACTTCGGCGATTTTGATAACGAGCGGACCGTGCCGTTGACGCGATGGCCCTGCTCAAGGAGCTGTTGAATCAGGTGGCCGGCCAGATAACCGGTCGCACCGGTAACGCATACTTGATGTGTCACATGAGTTTCCTTTTTGTCTCGGCCTGAGGTGGGGTTGTTTACACTCGGTACAATCCCCAGCTCTGAACGGTTGTAAAATTCCTGCCAATCGGCGTAGTCTTTGGCGGTTCACAAAAAGAACGGTTTACGTTTCGGAGAAGAAAAATGAAAAAGACCCTACTAGCAATGGCGGCTGCCGCTGCAATTTCTGCCCCTGCAATGGCAGAAGTTAAGCTGGGTATTGCACTTGGTTTCACTGGCCCCGCAGAATCACTGGCTGAAGCCATGGCTCGTGGCGCGGAATTGGCGATCAAAGAAGTTAACGAAGCTGGCGGTATCCTGGGCGGTCAGACCGTGACCTCGACCCGTGCTGACTCAACTTGTATCGACGCATCAGCAGCAGCTGCAGCAGCCGATCGTTTGGTTAATGCAGACAAGGTTGACGCGATTGTAGGCGGCCTGTGCTCAGGCGCGACGATCTCAATCCTACAAAACGTTTCTATGCCTACGGGTACGCTGCAGGTTTCACCCTCAGCGACTTCACCGGCATTAAGCACCCTGGAAGACAACGATCTGTTCTTCCGTGCTAGCCCCTCTGACGCGCGTCAGGGTCAGGTCATTGCAGAAGTACTGCAGGAGCAGGGCTTCAACTCAATCGCCATGACTTACACCAACAACGACTACGGTAAGGGCTTGGCTGACGCCATTCAGTCAAACTTTGAAGCGGCCGGCGGTGAAGTCACCATCGTTGCAGCACACGAAGATGGCAAAGGCGACTACGGTGCGGAAGTCGCGGCACTGGCTCAAGCGGGCGGTGACATTCTCGTGGTCGTGGGTTACCTAGACCAAGGCGGTAAGGGCATCATCCAGTCTTCATTGGACGCAGGTGCGTACGACCAGTTCTTCCTGCCTGACGCGATGATCGGCGACAGCCTGACTGCTGCGATCGGTGCAGACCTGAACGGCTCTATCGGTACGGTTCCTGGCACCGATTCTGATGGCGCTCGTATCTACGACGAGTTGACCAAGATGGACGGTTTCGCAAACGGTCCTTACAGCCCCGAATCATACGACGCAGCGGCTATCACCTTGCTGGCGATGGAAGCGGCTAAGACCACAACCGGCGCTGACGTATCAAAAGTCATGTTCGACGTCACCAACGCACCGGGTACAGAAATTCTGCCGGGTCAGTTGGCTCAGGGTCTGGAAATCCTACGTAACGGTGGCGACATCAACTACGTCGGTGCGACTGCACTAGAATTGATCGGTGCTGGCGAATCAGCCGGTAGCTACCGTGAAATCTTGGTCAAAGATCAGCAGAACACCACGGTTCGTTACCGCTAAGTTCTGGATCTGATCCTGAAAAGCCCTGGCATTTGCCGGGGCTTTTTTATTTCTCGACGACCGCTTCCATCGCCACAAAGGTGCTGGTCTGCGCCACGTGCGGAAGTGCGCTGATTTTCTCGCCTAACACTTCGCGGTAGTCTGCCATGTCACGGGTTCGTACCTTCATCAGGTAATCGAAGCTGGCCGCAATCATGTGACACTCTTCAATTTCAGGAACCTCGAGCACCGCTTGATTAAAGGCTTTCAGCGCTGCGCTTTTGGTGTCGCTGAGCGTCACTTGAACAAAGGCCACGTGGCTGTGTCCTAATTTCTCCCAGCTGATGTCGGCGTGATAGCCGCGGATCACGCCGCTGGCTTCGAGTCGTTTCAGTCGGGCATGGCACGGGCTCTTGGACAAGGATACTCGCCCCGCGAGCTCGGTTAGCGTCATTCGTCCGTCCGCTGACAGGGCTTGAATAATGCTGTGATCGATCCGGTCTAAATCCATCATTTGTTCTTCGTATAAGTATTTTTAAGAAATTTACGCGAAAAAATTATCACAAAAATAAATTTTTGTTCTGATAATCCGAAAAATTTAGAACAGATGGATGCTAGTGCCGGCGTAAGGTACTCCGCAAGGAGAACGATTATGAATGCACAGGTACCGCCCAGCCTCACGTTGGTGGATCGCCACTATTTGACGCCAGACGCGGATCGTATTCAGGCGTTGTCGATACAGTGGAATCCGAGTTCTGATCAGCTTCAATCCATCGAGGCCGATGCCGTTCGCCTGATTGAACAGATTCGGATCCACCAGTCGCCCAGCCTGATGGAGGCTTTCCTTGCCGAGTATGGCTTGGATACCGAAGAGGGGTTGGCCCTGATGACCTTGGCCGAGGCACTCCTGCGAATTCCTGACGCCCAGACACGGGACGCCCTGATTCAAGATAAGTTGCTGTCCGGTGACTGGGTGAGTCATCAAGGCCGAGCCGACTCGCGATTGATTAACTTAGCGACCTTGGGTCTGCGGGCCAGTGCATGGGTGCTGGGTGACCCGATCAAGTCGTTCTCAAAGGCCGTACATCGCCTAGGTGCCACGGTCATTCGTCAGGCGATGTTGCAGGCCATGCGGCTCATGGGGCAGCAGTTTGTGCTGGGTCAGGATATGGACGGTGCGCTGTCTCAGGCTCGGAAGCTAGAGCGTCAAGGATATACCTATTCCTATGACATGCTGGGTGAGGCGGCCATGACCGAGCGCGACGCCGAACGTTATTTTGAAAGCTACCGCCAGGCCATTCTCGCGCTTCAACCTAGCCATACGACCGTCAGGGAAAATCCGGGTATTTCAGTCAAACTGTCGGCCTTGCACCCCCGTTATGAAATGACGCAGCGTGACCGAGTGTTGCGAGAGCTGACGCCAAAGCTCGTCGCCCTGTGCCAATTGGCGAAGGCTCAGAACGTTGGGCTCAACATCGACGCGGAAGAAGCCGATCGATTGATGCTGTCGCTTGAAGTGATCCAATCCGTCTTATCGCGTCCTGAACTGGCTGGTTGGGATGGTTTTGGTGTCGTGGTGCAGGCGTATTCAAAGCGCGCACCCGAGGTGATTGATTGGCTATACCAGCAAGCGGTTCAGTTGGGCCGGCGGATCATGGTTCGCCTGGTAAAGGGGGCGTATTGGGACGCGGAAATCAAACGTGCCCAGGTGATGGGCCTGGCGGATTATCCGGTCTACACCACCAAGGCGGCGACCGACCTGTCGTATCTGGCCTGTGCGCAGCAGTTATTTGGCATGTTGGATCGCATCTATCCCCAGTTCGCGACGCACAATGCGCACACGGCGGCGGCGGTCAAGCACTTGGCCCCGAATGCCGAGTGCTTCGAATTCCAGCGTTTGCACGGCATGGGCGAGTCGCTGCACCAAGCATTACGCGACCAGGGTTACTCTGTTCGGATATACGCGCCTGTAGGGCCGCATGCCGATCTGCTGGCCTATCTGGTTCGCCGTCTGCTTGAAAATGGTGCTAACTCAAGCTTTGTTAACCAACTGGTTAATCCCGAGGTGCCAGCGCAATCCATGGCAAAAGATCCTCGTGAGGCGGCGCTGTCTGCAGATTCCCCTATTGATTTGCCGGCGGACATGTTCGGTGCGTCTCGTAACAATTCACAGGGTTGGGATTGGACCAATTCAAATGCAACAGCCGAGTTGATGCGTGATCGCCAATCCTTTAAACCGCATCAATGGCCGAGTCCGGTTAAAGACGATCAAATTAGTCTTGCCAACAAGCTGTCGCGGGTCAGTCGAGCTCAGGGTGCGTTTGCTGCATTGGATGTCGCTGAGCGAAACGCCATTTTGCGTCGCTACGCGGATTTGCTTGAACGCAATGCGCCCGAGTTAATGGCGCTATTGGCCATCGAGGCCAAGAAGACCGTACCCGATGCGATCGGTGAGATTCGCGAGGCGGTGGATTTTGCTCGATATTACGCAGATCTGCCTTGTCCGGGCGAACCGCGTGGCGTGTTTGTGTGTATCTCTCCATGGAATTTCCCGCTGGCTATTTTTAGTGGACAGATATTGGCTGCATTGAAGTGCGGCAATACGGTGCTGGCCAAGCCGGCGCCACAGACGCCCAAAATTGCCGCCCGTGCGGTTGCATTGTTGGTTGAGGCCGGCTTGCCCAAAGAGGCTTTGGCATTGGCGGTCGGTGGGGCTGAAGTCGGGCAGTGGTTAACCGCTCAGTCTCGGGTCAACGGGGTCTGTTTTACCGGATCGACGTCCGTGGCTCAGTCCATCCATCAGTCGATTGCGCGCCACATGGCGCCCGATACGCCATTGATTGCAGAAACCGGTGGGCTCAACGCCATGTTGGTGGATTCCTCCGCATTGACCGAGCAGGTGGTGCGGGATGTAGTGGCGTCGGCTTTTCAAAGCGCGGGTCAACGCTGCAGTGCGCTGCGTCTGTTGTGCTTGCAAGAGGACATTGCGGACAAGACGTTAACCATGCTCAAAGGCGCAATGAACGAGCTTCAGGTCGGCGAGGCCTGGCACCTGAATACCGATGTGGGCGAGGTCATCGATACGGCGGCACAAGAAAAGCTACAGCACTATGTGGGCCGACATTCAGACGCATTTCAAATCTCAGCGCCAGAGTCGGGTCAGTTTGTTGCGCCAACGCTGGTAGAGCTCGATCACGTGGATCAATTGGATCAAGAAATGTTTGGTCCCATTTTGCATGTGGTGCGTTTTAAGGCGGCCGATCTGTTGTCCACCATCGAGTCGATTAACGCCGCAGGCTATGGTTTAACCATGGGCCTGCAGACGCGTAATCAATCGTGTGTACAGGCAGTCTCTGAGCTGGCTGAAGTCGGCAACCTGTATGTCAATCGCAATCAAATTGGCGCGGTGGTCGGCAGTCAACCTTTCGGTGGCGAAGGCCTCTCCGGTACCGGCCCCAAGGCGGGCGGACCTTTGTATCTGCATTCTTTTGTACAGTTGGCTTCAGATCTTCCGGCGGAACAAATCGATCTGCCTGGGCCGACGGGTGAGCTAAATCGTTATCGCTGGACGCCCAAGCAGAAACTATGGTCTGTGGGTAAGCCGGGCCGGTTGGTTGAGCAAGCTCGAAAAATAGGATGCCAGGTGATTGAGATCGCTGACTGGCGTGCGGTTGAGGATTGGTCGGGTTGCGAGGGAGTGATTTGTGAATCCTCAGAAGATTTAGCGGCGGTACGCCAATGTCTGGCAAGGCAGGCGGGACCGTTAATGGGTTTATATACGCAGCACAATGTTGGCCAATGGATTCGTGAACGCCACCTGTGCGTGGATACCACCGCCGCGGGCGGTAATGCGCAGTTGCTCGCGCAGGCAGGAATTCACTAGGAGGGCAATAGAACAAAGTCATTATTAGGTTGCACTTAACCGATAGGTTAATTATTTTGTACCTACTAGGACAAGGATGCCCGTATGAGACAAGCAGTCGAGGAGATTTCGCGCTTGCATCTCGTGTTTTGTAAAGGGTTGGAAGGTCAATAGTGGATCGGAATGGAGCCAGAAAACGTCGGACGGAGTTGAGCGAACCAAATCGCAATTTTTTGCATTTTGACTTGCAAAGCCGGCTTCAAGAACGGTTGTCTTCAACCGAGAGGTTACTGACTTCGGCACGCGCAACGCTCAGAACCAGCGAGGCCATTGTCAAGGCCACACGGGAGCAGGTGGGCTTCACTGCAGACCAGCTAGAGCGACTAGATTCCTAAGTGCACCCCCGAATACGCGACCGCATCACGCGGTCAGTTTTTGTATACGACTTTGTGTTATTCTCCCGCAAATTTTTTTACAGCTCAGCAGAGCAGAATAACGAATGATAAAAGTCCAGAATCTCCACAAGAGCTTTGGCGGTATTAAGGCGGTTAACGACGCCAGTTTAGAGATCAAAACCGGGTCAATCACCGGTCTGATCGGACCCAACGGTGCAGGCAAGACCACACTGTTTAACGTTATCGCAGGCCATTACAAACCCACCTCCGGCACCGTCACACTCGATGGCGAAGACATCACCGGATTAGAGCCACATCAGCTATTTGCCAAAGGTCTGCTTCGCACCTTCCAATTGGCGCATGAATTTTCGACCCTGACGGTACGAGAAAACCTGATGATGGTGCCGGCGAATCAGCCGGGAGAATCGCTGGTGGATACCTGGCTGCGTCCGGCCAAAGTGCGCGCACATGAGCAAAAGGTGCGCGAAAAGGCCGACGAGGTCATCGATTTCTTAGAGATTGGACACGTTGCAGACGAGTTGGCGGGCAATCTGTCCGGCGGCCAGAAAAAGCTGATTGAGCTGGGCCGTACCATGATGGTCGATGCCAAAATCGTCTTTTTGGACGAAGTCGGCGCCGGTGTAAACCGAACCCTGCTGGGCAAAATTGGCGATGCCATCGTACGGTTGAATCAAGAGCGCGGCTACACCTTCTGTTTGATCGAGCACGACATGGATTTCGTGGCGCGTCTGTGCGATCCGGTGATCTGTATGGCCGAAGGCACGGTTCTCGCCGAGGGCACCATCGACGAGGTCAAAAACAACGAAGCGGTCATCGAGTCTTACCTCGGCACGGGCCTGAAGAACAAAGGGGCCAACGCATGAGTTTTTTGATTGGCGAAAACATGACCGGTGGCTACGGCAGTGCGGATATTCTTCACGACTGCACGATCGGCGTTGAAAAGGGCGAAATTGCAGTCATCGTGGGCCCCAACGGCGCCGGTAAATCGACCGCGATGAAGGCCACCTTTGGCATGCTGAATCTGCGCGAAGGTCGTGTGATGTTTGACGGTGAGGACATTACTCACCTCAAACCTGAAGAGCGGGTATTGAAAGGCATGGGCTTTGTGCCACAGACCCACAACGTATTCACCTCGATGACGGTTGAAGAGAACCTAGAAATGGGTGCCTTTATCCGTCGCGACGACATTCGTTCGACCATGGAGCAGGTCTTTGATCTGTTCCCGATTCTTAAAGAAAAACGCAACCAGCCCGCTGGCGAGCTATCAGGCGGACAGCGGCAGCAGGTCGCCGTGGGACGTGCGTTGATGACTCAGCCCAAGGTGCTTTTGTTGGACGAGCCGACGGCGGGTGTTTCCCCCATCGTGATGGACGAGCTATTCGATCGAATCATCGAAATCGCCCGTCAGGGAATCGCGATCTTGATGGTTGAGCAAAACGCCAAACAAGCGCTGAACATTGCCGACAAAGGCTATGTCTTGGTGCAAGGCGCTAACCGATTCACCGATACGGGCGAGGCCTTGATGGCCAATCCTGAAGTTCGTAAAGCATTCCTAGGGGGCTAATATGACAGACGTCTTAAACGCGTTGGTCTTGATGGCCAACTTCATTTTTATTCCGGGTTTGACCTATGGCAGTCAGCTAGCGCTGGGTGCATTGGGCGTCACGCTGATCTACAGCGTGCTGCGTTTCTCAAACTTTGGCCATGGCGAGATGATGTCGTTTGGCACCATGTTCACCATCTTCTTTACCTGGTTGTTCCAAAGCTGGGGCATCAGCATCAAGCCCCTACCTACGGCGCTGTTAGCGCTGCCCTTTGGCATCATCGCCACCATGATTCTGGCGCTGGTCATGGACAAAACGGTTTATCGCTACCACCGCGAAAACAAATCGTCGAACGTGATTTTTCTGATCGTCTCGATCGGCACCATGTTCGTGATTGGCGGCATTGTGCGCTTCGCGATTGGACCGGCCGACCAGATATTCTTCGATGGCACGCGTTTCTTGATGAAAGCCCGTGAATTCAAAGAAATGACCGGTCTGCGCGAGGGCATGGCGATCAAAATGACTCAGGCGATCACCATCGTGACGGCGGTTATCGTGGTGGCCTTTATCTGGTGGTTCCTGAACAAGACGCGCACCGGTAAGTCCATGCGCGCCTATTCGGATAACGAGAATTTGGCGCTGTTGTCGGGTATCGATCCGGCTCGTGTCGTGATGGTGGCTTGGTTATTGGTCGCGGCGTTGGCTGCCATTGCCGGCACGCTGTACGGTCTAGACAAGTCCTTTAAGCCCTTTACCTACATGCAGTTGCTGTTGCCGATCTTTGCGGCGGCGATTGTCGGTGGCGTGGGTAATCCGTTGGGAGCAATCGCCGGTGGTTATGTGATTGCCTTGTCTGAAATTGCGGTGACCTTTGCTTACAAGCGGGTGCTCGGATATCTGGCGCCAGAAGGGCTCGAGCCCAGCGGGCTGGTTCAGCTGCTGTCGACGGATTACAAGATCGCGGTTTCCTTTGTGATCTTGGTCATTGTGTTGGTGATTAAACCCACCGGACTGTTTAGCGGGAAGACACTATGAGTACGCTGTTCAAAGAAAAACGCGCGCCGATGCTGTTCGGCCTGATGTTCTTGATGCTGGTTGCGGTCGGTGTTCTGCAGTCCTGGTCGGTCACCTTTACTCTGCTTAACCTGTGTCTGATCAGTGCGATTATGGCGCTGGGCGTGAACATTCAGTGGGGTTATGCCGGTCTGTTTAACGTCGGTGTCATGGGCTTTGCGGCGCTTGGTGGACTGGCGGCTATTCTGGTCAGTATGCCGCCTCAACACGAAGGTTATGCGGCCGGTGGTTTGGGCATTTTAGGCGGCTTGGTGATTGGTGCGGCGACGGTATTTGCTTGCGTGTGGACATTCCGCAAAACCGGTAAGTACGGGTATGTCGCGCTGGTTGCTGCGATCGGCTATTTGCTGATGCGTGCAGTGATTGACCCGGCGGTCGCCGCGATCGAGGCGGTCGATCCCTCAGTTAGCGGTTGGCTCGGTGGCCTGGGGCTGCCGATCGTATTGGCTTGGCCCGTGGGCGCGCTATTTGCTGCCGGTGCTGCCTGGTTGATCGGTAAAGTGGCTTTGGGCTTGCGTTCGGATTATCTGGCGATCGCGACGCTGGGTATTTCCGAGATCATCATCTTCTTTTTGAAGAACGAAGACTGGTTGACCCGG
>JASFWN010000152.1:0-3154 GCA_050049295.1 Pseudomonadales bacterium | reverse complement strand
ACCACGGCGATGCCGCCGGGGTAAAGCCCTTCGAGCGGCTGGCCTTGGCTACTTAGGCTGTAGGCGAGTAATCCGAGCGCCAACGTCCAAGGTTTCATGGTCTTGCATCCTCAAAGTAATCGACTGATCGGGTGTCAATTGTGCACCAGAGGTTAGAACGCGCCCCTGATCGTCCTCAATGTAAGCATAGCCGCGTGCCAGCACTTGATTGGGATCCATGGCTCGTAAGCTGGCGCTCACTTGTGCAATCCGCTGGGATTGTTTCTGCAGCAACGTGTGTTGGGCTTGCTTGAGTCGGCCCATAACGCGATCCAGCCGATGTGACTGGCTTTGCCATTGTCCGCGCATGGGGTTTTGATTCAACCGTGCGGTCAAATTGGCCAGTCGCCCCTGCGCTTTTTGTAGCGCCAGTTTGGGATCCTGAGCCATCAGGGCCTGATGCATGCGCGCACAGCGCAGACGTTTTTGTTGCACTAACCAACGATGTTGGCGAACCAGATCCCTTTCAGTCCGTTCGATCTGTTCACGTTTTTTGGCAAAGAGTCCACGGGGATCGGTTAATCGCGCATTCGCCTGGGTCCAGCGCTGTGCTTGGTGTTCAAGGCGCATGCGCATGGCCAAAACAAACTGGCGCTTAAGCTGCATCAGTTGCGCATTCACCTCTTGGCAATCTGGCGTGGCCAGCTCGGCCGCGTTTGAGGGGGTCGAGGCATACAGATCACTGACCCAGTCCACCAGCGCCGTATCGGTTTCGTGCCCGATGCCAGAGATGACGGGGCAATGTGTCAACACCAACCGGCGACACAGGGCTTCGTCGTTAAACGCCATTAAATCTGTCAGCGAGCCGCCGCCTCGAACCAACAGACAGACATCCATGTCACCTTCGGCATCCATGCTGTCCAGCGCACTGATGAGTTGTTTTGGCGCCGTGTCGCCCTGAACGCCACTGGGAAATACGCGGACTTGTGCCAGTGGCCAGCGCAGTCGAAGCACACGCAGAACGTCGGCGGCGGCTGCGCTATCGGGACTGGTAATCAATGCAATGCGATGGGGATATTTAGGCAGCGGTCGCTTGCGCTCGGCGGTGGTTAACCCATCCGCAACCAGGCGGTTACGCCGCGCCTCAATTTCGATCAACAGCGCACCGAGGCCGGCCGGTTGCATTTGTTTTACATTGAGGTTGATGCGGCCTTGACGGTTGGCCCAGGCAACGCGGGCGAGCACCCGGACCTGCTCTCCCTCGCGGGGCTGGGTCATGTTGGGCATATCACTTGCCCAGACCACTGCAGGCAGCGTACTTCGGTCATCTTTGAGTTCGAAAAACCAACCTTTGGCAGGACGTCCCCAGACCTTAAATCCACTGACCTCGCCTTCTAGCCAGATCCATTGCGGAAAGCCCGCCTGTAACGTTTGCCCGATGGCTTGTGACACCTGGGTCACGGTCATGGAATTGGCTTGAAATTCTGTTTGCATATCGCTGTTAATTTGACCCCAAATGCGCTTAAAATGGCGCGCTTCCCGCATACGCGCACCGGAGGCACCATGCGAATTGATTCTGACCTTTCCCTGACTTTTGACGACGTGCTGTTGGTCCCGGGATATTCCGAGGTTATTCCCGCCGATGTGCGGTTGCAAACCCAACTGACTCGCGCCATCTCATTGAACATCCCAATGCTGTCCTCGGCCATGGATACTGTCACCGAAGCTCGCCTAGCGATTGCCATGGCAGAACAGGGCGGTATGGGCATCGTACACAAGAACCTGTCGATTGAACGTCAGGCCGAGGAAGTTCGTAAGGTCAAAAAATATGAATCCGGTGTGATTAACGATCCGCACACCGTTTCACCTTCAACAACGGTTGGCGAATTGCTGGCGTTAACTCACCGTTATGGAATCAGTGGCCTGCCGGTGGTTGAGGGTAATCAACTGGTTGGAATCGTCACCAGCCGCGACATTCGTTTCCAAGATGACCGCAATGCACCGGTCTATCAGGTCATGACACCCAAGGATCGTTTGGTCACCGTGCTCGAAGGAGCCACAGACGAAGAAATTCGCCGCAAGCTTCACGAAAACCGCATCGAAAAGGTGTTGGTAGTGAACGAGCAGTTCGAGCTAAAAGGCATGGTGACGCTGAAAGACATGGTCAAAGCGGCCAACTACCCTAATGCGGCCCGCGACGAGCAAGGCCAACTACTGGTCGGTGCTGCCGTGGGCACCGGGGCGGATACCGAAGATCGGGTTGCGGCGTTGGCTGAAAACGGTCTGGACATTGTGGTGGTAGACACGGCACACGGTCATTCCAAAGGTGTATTGGATAAGGTTAAGTGGGTCAAACAACATTTCCCCGAGTTGCAGGTGGTCGGCGGCAATATCGCAACCGGTGACGCCGCACTGGCATTGGCCGAGGCTGGTGCCGATGCAGTTAAGGTCGGTATTGGTCCAGGTTCGATCTGTACGACGCGTATCGTAGCCGGTGTGGGTGTGCCTCAAATCAGTGCGATTTGGAATGTCGCTCAGGCACTGAAAGGCAAAGACATTCCCTGCATCGCCGATGGCGGACTGCGGTATTCCGGTGACGTTGCCAAAGCGATCGCGGCCGGTGCCTCGGCCGTGATGGTCGGCTCTTTGCTGGCCGGTACCGATGAAGCGCCGGGCGAAGTCGAACTTTATCAAGGTCGTGCTTATAAGGCATACCGTGGCATGGGATCACTGGGTGCGATGGCCCAGGGCAGTGCCGACCGTTATTTCCAAGACTCCAGTGCCGGTAACGAAAAATTGGTACCGGAAGGGATCGAGGGTCGAGTGCCTTGCAAAGGCCCGCTGGCCGATATCGTCCATCAATTGATGGGGGGGCTGCGCAGTTCGATGGGTTACACCGGTTGTCCGACGATCTCAGACATGTCTTCGACACCCAAGTTTGTTCGAATTTCAAATGCAGGCGTCGCAGAAAGCCACGTTCACGATGTCACCATCACTCGTGAAGCGCCGAACTACCCCACTCGCTAAGGACTAGCACTATGTCATTGGACATCCACGCGCATCGCGTATTGATCTTGGATTTTGGCAGTCAGTACACCCAACTGATTGCTCGGCGGGTTCGTGAAATCGGGGTGTATTGCGAGATTTATCCCTGCGATGTGACCGAGGAGGAGAT
>JASFWN010000151.1:0-3171 GCA_050049295.1 Pseudomonadales bacterium | reverse complement strand
AGCATGGGTATCCTGGAATATCCTTTGGGCGGCGCGTACGCAGCTGGCTGGAACCTGGCGCAGGAATTCACCAACATGTACCTGGGCCACGGTGGAGAATTCTACGAGCCCGGCACAGCAAACGTTGCGATCAACAACGACAAGGGTGTCGCCACGCTTGAAATGTTGAAAGCATTGAGCGGCTACATGAACCCTGACTTCCTGACGCATGATTCAAACTTGACCAGCGACGAATGGTACGCGGGCAACGTTGCGATGATGAACATGTGGGGTTCGCGTACAGGCAACCTGATGAAGCCTGAGTCAAGTGCGCCTGAAGTGCACACAAACACCAAAGTCGGTGGTCCGATGACGGTTGCTGGCGGTAACACGCCTGCGTCTACCCTGTGGTGGGATGGCTGGACAGTGGCTAAGAACGTGAGCGACGCGGACGCGAAGGCCACTTTCCTCGCGCTGAAGAAGGCTACTAGCCCCTCATTGCTGAACGACAGCAACATGGGTGAAGCGGTTTGGATGATCGATGGCTACAAGCCAGCTCCGGTCAACGAAGGTGTATTTGCTGCAATTTCTGCGGGCACCACACCTTATCCCATGCTGCCTTATCACGGTTTGCTGCACACTGCACTGGGCGACAACATTGCTGACTTCCTAACCGGCAAAGAAAGCGCACAGCAGACTCTGTCTGACGTAGAAGCGGCATACACAGCAGCTGCAAAAGAGAAGGGCTTCCTGTAACCACAGGACCTTTCTAGGTACTTGGAGGCCTTCGGGCCTCCGAGTTCTTTTTCAAAGTAAAGAAGATTCCCCATGAAGCATCGGTCTTTTTTCTGGTTCATGTTGCCTTCGGCGCTGGCCATGTTGGTGTTTATTGCTGCACCCATCGTGTCGGTGGTGATTCAGTCGGTTTACGCGCCACATGAACAGGTCATCAAAGTCGTTGAGAGCTGCAGTATCTTTGGTTGTACCGAATCCACCACGGTAGACCAGGAGGCCACTCGGGCTTTGCGCGACGCTGAGCCGCTAGGGCGATTTGTTGGTAACCAGATCTATACCGATCGAAATCACTTGGCGACCGAAGAGATTGCAGTCGCTTGGAGTGAAGCGGAATCGTTTGGAGAATTTTTTGATAAGGCGACGAACTTACCGTTCTACAACGCCTTGTCATTCACACTGACCTACACCGCGGTCGTCACTCCAATGGCGATCATTATTGGTTTCTTTATCGCATTGGGTGTCAATAATCTGCCCAAAATTCTGCGCGGGCCTTCGATCTTTTTCTCGCTGCTGCCGATGATTGTGACGCCTTTGGTGGGTGCATTGATCCTATTTTGGATGATCGACTCGCGAGGCGTGTTGGGGGTGGGGCTACAAAACCTGCTCGATGACCCGACCTTATCGTTGAAAGCCTCGACACCCATGATGTGGGTCACCTTGATTGTTTACGGAATTTGGTCGAGTTGCCCATTTGCCTTTGTCGTGTATTACGCCGGCTTACAGACCGTGCCACAGGATTCGATAGAGTCTGCAAAGTTGGACGGTGCTAGCCGCTGGCAGCAAATTTGGCACATTGTGATTCCTCACTTGGTGCCACTGACGACCTTCATGGCGCTGATTAAAATCATGGATAACTTCCGTGTATTCGAGCCGATTGTGTCATTTAATGCTCAGGCACACGCGCAATCGCTTTCCAGTTTTATTTACAGCGACTTAGGGGGCGAAACTCAACTGCTTTCTAGTGCTGCGGCGACTTCGGTTTTGACCATTATTGGGGTGGTTATTTTGTTAAGTCCGGTGCTCGTTCGCACCTATCGTGATTACGGGAACAAACGCTAATGAGTACGCAAGTTGGGCGCCAGCCGCTTTACCTGAAACTCCTGATTAACGGCTTTCTGATCACTTGGTTGGTGATGGCCGCGTTTCCGTTCCTTTGGACGGCTTGGGGCAGCTTCAAGATTGAGGCGGACTTTTTCAGTAAGGCGGACTGGACCAATGCCCTGACCGGCGTCATGACAATTCAGGAGCATGGCAGTGCCTTTACCGGCGACGGCTACTACGGCGCCTGGGTTACCGAAGAGTTTTGGCGTGCTGCCTTAAACACTCTAATCGTTGTGGTCTGCACGGTGTGCATCTCGCTGACCTTTGGCACCTTGGGTGGTTATGCCTTGGCCCGTAGCGCTTATCGCTACGCCTTCTGGGTTCTATTGATCGCACTTGTGTTTCGGGCGATGCCGCCGATCACGCTGGTTTCCGGTTATCTATTGCCATTTTTTGAGTTGAACATGTGGGGCTATTTGCCGACCTCGATCATCGTGTTGGTGGCCATTAATCAGCCCTTTACGCTGTGGATGCTGACCAGTTTCTTTAAGAACATTCCGCAAGAGCTGGACGAGTCGGCCATGGTGGACGGTTGCACCCGATTCCAAGCCTTCCGTCGAGTCATTATTCCAGTCATGTGGCCAGGCGTAATTACAACGGGCTTATTCAGTTTCCTATTGGCCTACAACGACTTTGCCGTGACGGCCATGTTGCTGAATGAAGAGAACAAAACCATGGTGCCCAAGCTTGCGGGCTTCCTGGGAACGACCCAGACCAAGGGTAACCTGATGTTTGCGGTTTCTTCGGTGGTCTCGATCACAGCGCCACTGTTCGTCCTCGTAATGTTTTTCCAACGCCAAATTGTTAGCGGGTTAACCGCTGGTGCCGTTAAGGGTTAATTCGATGGCTTCTATCTCATTAAAAAATGTTCAAAAACGCTGGGGATCCACGGTCGGAGTCAAGGACTTCAACTTAGAGATTGCCGACCAAGAGTTCCTGGTGCTGTTGGGGCCGTCTGGCTGTGGTAAGACCACCACCATGCGCATGATCGCGGGGCTCGAGGACATCACCGAGGGTGAAATTTTGATCGGTGACCGGGTCGTCAACGATCTGGAACCGAAAGACCGCGACATCGCGATGGTGTTCCAGAGCTACGGCCTGTATCCGACCATGACCGTGTATGAAAATATTCGTTTCCCGCTGAAGATCCGTGGTGAAAATAAAGCGGCTCACCACGAGCGTGTGATGCGGGCTGCGGCGATGGTTGAGCTTGAGCCTTACTTGGACCGTAAACCGGCGGCGTTGTCCGGCGGTCAGCGCCAACGTGTTGCGTTGGCCCGAGCTATCGTGCGTGAG
>JASFWN010000150.1:0-3174 GCA_050049295.1 Pseudomonadales bacterium | reverse complement strand
CGACTCATGTGATGAGTGCGATTCCAATGGACGGCGTGGTCGAACATTACGATCACCGCCGGGCCATGCGCTACTTGAACAGTGGCGACGTCGTTATCTTCTCTGCCGGTACCGGCAATCCCTTTTTTACCACAGATTCGGCTGCCTGCCTGCGCGCAATCGAGATCGATGCAGACCTGATGCTCAAGGCCACGAAAGTCGACGGCGTCTACTCAGACGATCCTGTGAAAAACCCTGATGCGAAACGCTACGATCGACTGACGTATGATGAAGTGTTGGCGCGTCAATTGGGGGTCATGGATTTGACGGCAATCTGTTTGGCTCGCGATCACGGCTTACCTGTGCGAGTCTTTGACATGAACGATTCAGGGTCTTTGGCCCGAGCAGTATTGGGTTCCGATGAAGGCACCCTGATCGAATAAGAGGTTTTTGATGCTTGACGATTTGAAACAAGACGCGCAAGAGCGCATGGCGAAAACGGTTGAAGCTTTGTCGCATCAGTTGGCAAAGATCCGTACCGGCCGAGCGACCCCCGCGATTTTGGATGCGATCAAGGTCGATTATTACGGATCAGACACGCCAATCGCCCAGGTTGCCCAGATCAAAGTCGAAGATGCCCGTACCCTGGCCGTAACGCCTTGGGAAAAGAACCTAGTCCCGGCGATCGAGAAAGCCATTATGACCTCGGACTTGGGTCTCAACCCAGCCAGTGCGGGCGACGTGATTCGCGTTCCTATGCCGCCGCTGACCGAAGAAACTCGTAAGGGCTATGTCAAACAGGCCAAGGCAGAAGCTGAGCAAAGCCGTATTAGCGTGCGTAACATCCGCCGGGATGTGCTGGCAGACGTGAAATCTTTGCTCAAGGACAAAGAAATTACTGAAGACGACGAGCGCCGCAGTGGTGATGAAATTCAGAAAATCACCGATAAGTTCGTCGCCGAAATTGATCAAATGCTGGCGGTCAAGGAAAAAGACCTGCTCGAGGTCTGACCGTGACCGTGGCTCATTCGGCCCCTCAGGGTCCGATTCCTCAGCATGTTGCCATTATCATGGATGGCAACAACCGCTGGGCCAAAGCCCGGGGAAAGTCCGGTCTGGCGGGTCACAAAGCCGGCGGAAAAATCGTTGAAGTGGTAACCGATGCGGCGATTGAATACGGCGTAAAATTCTTAACGCTGTTTGCCTTCTCTTCTGAAAATTGGAAACGTCCGCAGGCCGAAGTTCGCGGCTTGATGGAGTTGTTTGCAACCACACTCAAAAACGATTTGCCGAATCTGATCGAGCGTCGAGTGCGTTTAAAAGTCGTCGGCCGTCGCGACCGTTTGTCGACTCGTTTGGTTAAATTGATTGAAAATGCGGAAGCGCAAACGGCGCAGGGCGATCAAATCACGGTGACGCTGGCGGTCGACTACGGTGGGCGTTGGGACCTGATGCAGGCAGCGCAGGCACTGAATCCTGCCGAGTGCAGTGACGAAGAGTCGCTGGCTTCTCATCTGGCACTCGCCTACGCCGGAGATGTCGATCTATTGATTCGAACCGGTGGTGAGTATCGGATCAGCAATTTTCTATTATGGCAAAGCGCCTATGCCGAATTGGTGTTTTCTGAAGATCTGTGGCCGGACTTTGACCAAACTTCGTTTGAACTGTGCATTGCGGAATACCAACGCCGAGAACGTCGTTTTGGTATGACCAGCGAACAGGTTCAAGCTAAGGCGACCCAATAAGATGACTTGGGTTCGATTCGCAACGGCGATCGTGATTGCGCCGCCCGTATTGGTGGCTGTTTTTGTACTGGCTCCCCAATTGTTTGCCATCATGGTGGGCGTGGTGATTTTGCTCGGCGCCTGGGAATGGAGCCGGCTGGCCGGTCTCGATGCCCGTCGGTTACGCGGTGTTTTCGTTGGGGGGGTTGCGGCGGCTCTATGGGCAGTCTGGTGGATACCCGAACCGATAAAGATGGCTATCTTACTGCTGGGTGTGGCCTGGTGGGGCGTGGCTTTCTCTTTGGTGATAGGCTACCCGCAAACGCTTGAAACGTGGCGCGGTCCTTGGCGTAAGTTGATCAGCGGTTGGCTTGTTTTGATTCCGGCCTGGACCGGCATGGTGGTTCTAAAAGGGCATCCCGAAGCCGATGTGTTGTTGGCTATATTGCTTTTCTTGATTTGGGGGGCCGACGTCGGTGCGTACTTTGCCGGTCGTAAATTTGGCCGCACTAAGTTGGCTCCAAACGTTTCGCCCGGAAAAAGCTGGCAGGGCGTTTGGGGCGGTATTGCACTGGGGTTAATCTGTGCCGTCGCGATTGGTTTTTACACCGGATTGTCTGGATCTGAGGCCTGGATTGGCCTATTGGTGACCTGTTTTGTCACCATGGCGGCCAGTGTGCTGGGTGATCTCTACGAGAGCGTTATAAAGCGCCAAAGCGGATACAAAGACAGTGGCAATCTGTTGCCGGGACACGGTGGCATCATGGATCGCATCGATTCGTTGACAGCGGCGGCGCCTTTGTTTGCCTTGTGCGTGATGGCAGGTGCCTTCTAAGTTATGGCCAAACGGATTGCTCTGTTAGGTGCAACCGGCTCGATTGGTTCATCGACGCTGGATTTAATTCGAACCCACCCTGAGAGGCTAACGCTTCACAGCATCAGTGGATTTTCTCAAGTCGCTCGTTTAGCCGACATTGCCAATGAATTCCGAGTGCCTCGAATCAGTGTGCCCAACTCAGAGGCGCAAGCCGAATTGGCCAAACATTTAACCTATTCAGCCGATGTCCTAATCGGCCCTCAGGGGCTGGTTGAGCTGGCCTCTGACCCAGCGGCTGACATTATCATGGCGGCGGTGCTGGGTGCAGCGGGATTACCTTCAACTTTGGCGGCTGCGAAAGCGGGCAAAGTCATTGCCTTGGCGAACAAAGAATCCATGGTTATGTCCGGCCAAATTTTGATGGACGCGGTCAAGGCCGGCGGCGCAACCTTGCTTCCCGTAGACTCTGAACACAATGCTATCTACCAGTCTCTGCCAACGGGCTATACCTGCGGCCAGCCCATCGCTGGGCTCAGGCAGTTGTGGCTGACTTGCTCAGGAGGGCCATTCCGAAATCGGCCTGATTTGGATCTTTCTACCGTCACGCCGGCTCAGGCTGTTGCTCACCCTAATTGGTCCATGGGACAAAAAATT
>JASFWN010000149.1:0-3176 GCA_050049295.1 Pseudomonadales bacterium | reverse complement strand
CTGGTGAGCGAAGTCGAGCAGCTGGCGGATTTTGTTTTGGATCAAGACGAAGTTGAAAAAGCCCTCGCCAGCGAACCTGAAATCTGCACTTGGGTTGTGAAAGCGGCAAGGGGCGTTGATGCTCTGCTGACCGGTGGTCGCGATACTCTGGCGGTACGCTGCACGACCCATCAGCCGATACGACGGGTCTTGGATCGATTACAACAGCCTATCGTCAGCACATCAGCCAATCTGAGCGGAGCCACGCCATCGATGCGGCCCTGGCTGACGTCATTTGGACAGCGCCTTGACGGCTGGATGCGTGCACCACTGGGCGGTTTGGGTCACCCCACGCCGATCAGACAATCTTGGGATGGCCGTTATCTACGCGGCGGAGAGTAATGGACAATATGATTTCTCAGGTCGAAGCCTATTTGCGCGACCTACAAGACCGAATCTGCAATGAACTTGAAGCGGCTGACGGAGCCGCTAAATTCAGTGAAGAGACCTGGCAGCGCCCTGAAGGTGGTGGCGGGCGTTCTCGCGTCATTAAAAACGGTGCGGTGATTGAAAAAGGCGGTGTCGGGTTTAGTCACGTCGAGGGCGCACAACTGCCGCCGTCGGCGACTGCGCAGCGGCCTGAATTGGCCGGTCGCCAGTGGAAGGCCATGGGGGTTTCACTGGTCATCCACCCCGAAAATCCCTTTGTGCCAACGTCGCATGCAAACGTCCGATTTTTTGTGGCTGAAAAGCCAGGTGAAGCACCCGTTTGGTGGTTTGGAGGGGGTTATGATTTAACGCCTTACTATGCCAATCGAGAGGACTGCGTGGCTTGGCACCAGACTGCCAAAACGGCACTGGATGAAATCGACACGGCGCTGTATCCCAAATTTAAAGCGTGGTGCGATAAATACTTTTTCTTGAAGCATCGCAATGAAGCGCGCGGCGTCGGTGGCGTATTTTTTGATGACTTTAATGAAGGCGGATTCGAGCACGCATTCCGTGTCATGCGAGCGGTGGGCGATACTTACACCAAGGCCTATATGCCGATTGTTCAGGCACGAAAGGACACGTCCTTTACCGAAGCGCACCGCGAGTTCCAGGCCTATCGCCGGGGACGGTACGTGGAATTCAACTTGGTTTGGGACCGCGGCACCCTGTTTGGTTTGCAGTCAGGTGGACGGACCGAGTCGATCCTAATGAGTATGCCGCCGATGGCTCGTTGGGATTATCAATGGGCACCGGATGGCGCAGCTGAACAGCAACTCACACAAGAATTTCTACCGTTTCAGGATTGGGTTTGAAGAAGCTTTGTGTGATTGGCGATCCAATCGGTCATTCGTTATCGCCCAAAATTCATGCCGCATTTGGTGAGCAGACCGGTATCGCACTGGAATACACCGCCGAACACGTCACCCAGGACGATTTAGAACGCTTCTTGAAGCGCTTTTTCGAACATGGCGGTAGTGGTTTAAATGTGACCGTGCCGCATAAAGAGTCGGTATGGCGTTGGTGTCAGCATTTGACCGCGCGGGCCGAGGCGGCTGGGGCGGTGAATACCTTGTTCTACAACGATGATGTTTTGACCGGCGATAACACCGATGGTGCAGGGTTAGTCGACGATCTGCTGCGTCAGCAAGTTGTTTTGCAAGACGCGCGGGTATTGCTCTTAGGTGCCGGCGGAGCGGCGCGAGGCGCATTGGGGCCGCTGGTTGATGCCGGTGCACGCGTCAGCATTCACAACCGAACCGAGTCCAGAGCACGTCAATTAATCCAAGATTTGGGTCAAGGACGACGGGTGAGTCCTGACGAAGGTGAATTTGATGTCATCATCAGCTCATCCTCCGCGGGCTTGACTCAAGCGCGGCTCACCCTGCCCGGGCATTGGGTGACCAAAGACACCTTCGCTTACGACATGATTTATTCAGATCAGCCCACACCCTTCATGCAAGCTGCGCTCGAGGCCGGTTCTGCGCATCAATCCGATGGCCTGGGAATGCTGCTGGGACAGGCCGCCCGAGCCTTTCAACGTTGGACGGGCGTTTTGCCCGACATCGCGCCGGTTATGCGTCTTTTGCGCAAGTGAGTCCCAGGCAGTAAACTTGCGACCTTTTGAGTCTGAGCCCATGACAAAGCCCACTCGAATCGGCGTCGTCGGCGGCGGCCAACTGGCCCGCATGCTGCAACCTGAACTTACCGCCCTGGGTGCCCAGATGATCATTCTGGATCCAGATCCCCATTCGCCCGCCAGTGCGAACGCTGATGGACAGGTGCTGGGGGCCTATCATGATTCGGCAGCGCTTTTTGAACTGGCACAGCAGTGCGATGTATTAACCGTCGAGCTTGAAGACGTGGGCGTCGAGACGCTGGCGCAGATTCGTGATCAGGGTACGCCGGTCTATCCCGATCCGGATCTGATCGCACTGATTCGAAATAAGTATCAGCAAAAGTGCGCGTATAAAAAGCTGGGTATCCCAACGTCGGACTTTGTCGAAGTCGATCCCGAGGATCCACTTGCCTTTGAAGCCTTCGGCTACCCCTTGGTTCAGAAAACTCAGACCGGCGGCTATGACGGCCGTGGTGTTCAAGTATTGCGGTCTCCAGCCGACTTCGAAAAGCGACTTCGTGAACCTTCATTTGTCGAGCGTTTGGTGGACTTTCAAATGGAAGTCGGCGTCATGGTGGCGCGCACACCCGAGGGCGACGTCATCGCGTTTGAACCGACGGAGATGGTCCTGGACCCCGAGCTAAATTTGCTGGATCTATTGCTGGCACCGGCGCGGTTGACCGAGACTCAGCGTCAAGCGGCCCGACAATTAGCCTGTGAGGTGATTGAAAAACTGGGTGGCGTGGGTTTGTTTGGCGTTGAATTGTTCTTAACGGCCGACGGAACCTTCAGTGTTAATGAAATTGCGCCTCGTGCGCACAATTCAGGCCATCACTCGATTGAGGCCTGCCAAACCAGTCAGTTCGGACAGCAAGCTCGTATTTTATTGGGATTACCACTGGGCAGTGTTGCTCAGCCCCGTCCGGGCGCCATGGTCAATTTGATCGGTGCGGCTGGATACACGGGTGCCACCGAGGTATTGGGGCTGCAAGAGGCCTTGGCACTGGACGGGGTCAGTCTTCATATGTACGGCAAGGCAGAATGCCGCCCGGGCCGAAAAATGGGCCATTTCAGCGTGGTATGCGACAAC
>JASFWN010000148.1:0-3181 GCA_050049295.1 Pseudomonadales bacterium | reverse complement strand
AAGGCGCCCAAACCCCATCGGCCGTTTTTATCTCGACTGGCACATCTGGTACTGGGCTCATGGCATTAAGCCCACGTTCGAACGCATGCAAGTAAACCAAGGGCTTCAATAATGAACCCACCGGGCGGCGAGCGTCTTGGGCGCGATCAAATCCATTCCCGAGACTCTCGCGATCTCCTACCATGGCTATCACTTCGCCCGTCGCGGGCGCCATCAAGACGCCCGCACCTTGTAAATTTTGGCCTTTACCCTGGGATTCAAATCGCGACAGACGATTTTTCAAAGACTGCTGCAGGGTCGATTGGACATGAGGATCCAGCGTGGTAAAGACCTGTAACCCCTGTGTTTGTAGCGCTTCTGGCTCATAGGTCGAGCGAAGCTCGGACTTAACCTGGCGCATAAAGCCTGGGTAACGTCCCAACTGCTGGCCGGGTTTTCGGCTGACGCCCAAAGGTGAGGCTTGCAATCTCGACGTCTCTTCAGAATCCAGCAGCCCTTCACGCTGCCAAACCGCCAGTACAGCATTTCGCCGTTGGGTGGCTCGCTCGGGATTACGTCGAGGATGATAGGCATTCGGGCCTTTAACCATGCCCACCAGAAGGGCCAACTGCGCAGGCCCTAATTCTTGGATCGGCCGAGCAAACCAGTGCTGAGACGCCTTGGCAAAACCATGCACGGCTCGCCGCCCTGCCTGACCCAAATACACCTGATTGATGTAGGCCTGCAGAATAAAATCCTTGTCGTAGTGCCAATCCACCAATAGCGCCATGGCCGCTTCGTTGATTTTTCGACTCAGGGTACGGGATCGATCCAAAAACAGGTTCTTAACAAGCTGCTGCGTCAGCGTGCTACCACCTTCGACCACTCGACCTGCACTCACATTGGCCCACAGCGCGCGCGCTAGGCCTCTGAGATCCACGCCAAAGTGCTCGAAAAATCGGCGATCCTCAACTGCCACCAAGCCCTGAAGCAACAAAGTGGGCGTTTGCTCGGGCGCCAGTAACGTCCGATCTTCCCCTGACTGGGGCAACAGCGTGCCGATTTGCTCTGGCTCCAGACGCACCAGACTTGCACCCGTCATCTGCCGAATACGGTCAGAATCAAATGCCAGGCTGACTTTGACTGCCGGCTCATTGGCGTCAGGAAATAGAAATCCACGGGTGTATAAATCGATTTGCCCGTTGTTCTGAAGGTACCGGCCTGGGCTAGTCGGAGCGCCCTGCTGATAGCCCAGTGCATTTAACTCTCGAATCAATTGAGCTTGGCTAACCGGGCCACCTTGATACAGCTCTAACGGTCGCGCGAACACCTGAGCCGGAATTTGCCATGAGAAGTCATCAAGAAGCGAAACCACTCGGGCGTTCAGCCAGGTACCCCAGACCAAGATCACCACACAGGCGACCAGTGCCAGGCGCCAAATCAAACCCTTGATCCAAGACAGTTTCGTTTCCATTCGTGCGAGTATAAAGTGATTGCCTGATAAAAACGTTGTGCCTAGGGGGCTGTGTGTCCAATTTGAACCATCAGGTTCTACGAACTGCCGAATTTTGGGGAGCCGACCCCGCCACTTTCGAAATCATCGAGACACATTTAAGTTGGGTGTTCTTGGTTAATGATCTGGCCTACAAGCTCAAGAAGCCGGTTTCTCTCTACTTCGTCGACACCACATCGCTCGAAAATCGCAAACACTTCTGCCAAGAAGAAATCCGTCTCAACAGCCGATGGGCACAGCCGTACTATTTAGGCGTGGAAACCATAAATGGCGAAGCTGACGCACCGGTTCTGAACGGAGACGGCGAGGTTTTAGATTACCTCGTCAAAATGCGCCGTTGGTCACCCGAGCAACAATTAGATCACCAGACTCTTGAAACCGATCAAGCTGCACAGCTGGCGTTGCGACTGTCGCAACTGCAAGGACAGGCAGCCATTGCCGGTGTCGATCTGCCCTACGGCAATCCCACCGAACTCTCGATCCCCGCTCTGCTTAACTTCCAACAGGTTCAACCGGTCTTGACCGAGCGGCACGACTTAGAACAGCTCGAACAACTATCCGGCTGGGCGGACGAAGCCCTCAAACGGTTGTGGCCGCGCATGGCCGAGCGCAAGGACAGGGGGCGCATTCGCGAGGTTCACGGTGATCTATATGCTGGACACCTGCTGCTGGATGACTGGGGGTTTCAGGCCATCGACTGCGTCGAGTATCGCAGCGAATATCGCTGGGTAGACGTCATCAGCGAAATGGCTAACTTGGTCATGGATTTCGAAGCACGAGGGCAACAAGCCTTTGCCAATCGATTAATCAATGCCTGGCTGGAAACCACTGGCGACTACAACGGCTTGTGGGTTTACATGCCTTACAAGGCATACCGCGCCATGGTTCGGGCCAAAAGTGCCTTGCTGTCACTGGAACCCGCCAAAATCGAGCGAGAAAAGACTCTCGCACCCATCGATTTGTATCGCGAATATGCCGATCGGGCCGAGTCATACACTCAAGTGCCCCAGCGCTTTTTGATCATCACCCAGGGCACCATCGGCTGTGGCAAAGGCGAATTGAGCAACCGTATCGTTGAGCAGATGGGCGTTATCCGCCTGCGCACTGACGTTGAGCGCCGCCGCATTCATGGCATGGCCATTGATGCACCCACCGATGGCGAGCTCGATGCCGGCATTCACGGGAATGAGGCCAGCGACCAGGTCTACCAGACCCTGGCACAAGAAGCCGAGGAAATCCTGCGGGCCGGCTTCCCAGTAATGGTGTCGGGCAGTTTCTTAAAACGCCGCCAACGCGAGCGTTTCGAGCGGCTTGCCGATGCGCAAGGCGTGTATTTGGTGCTGTTGCAGTGCTCGCCCCCTAGCGAGTGGATTGAATCTCAGGTGCATGACCGCAGTGTATTGGCGCATGACCGCTCAGGTGCAAATCTGAATATTCTTCAGCATCAGCGCCAAGAGACCGAAGCGCTCACAGAGCACGAAGAAACCTTTACCAAACAGATCGACACCAGTGACGCGCAGGCGGTCGAGACACTGATTGATGGACTGAAACAACTCTTACAACCGAATTATGGCTGATCGATTCATTAGCGCGCTGGACGCGACCCTAAAGACACTCTCCACAGGATTTGGCCATGCCAGCCGACCCAATCCCGGCCGAGGGCTGGTTGATCGTTTGGATGCGCAAAAG
>JASFWN010000015.1:0-9889 GCA_050049295.1 Pseudomonadales bacterium | reverse complement strand
TCCGGCAATTTGTTTGGAAGCGCACCCGCGACATCCCGGTGGTGCTGGTCACGCATGACCCGGTGGATATTCCAGCGCATGCTCAGACGATCCAGTTGGCGGATTACACATGCTAGATCGACATATTGTGCCGCGTCTCAAAGCGCCCTTGCGTGCATTGGCTGAGCGTCTAAACGCCGCGGGCTGGACAGCCGATCAGGTGACCTGGGGGGGCTTTGGATTTGGGTGGTTGAGTGTGGCGGCGCTCGCGTTTCAGGCCTATGAGCTGGCGCTGGCTGGTTTGATGATGAACCGTCTGGCTGACGGAGTGGACGGCGAGCTGGCTCGGATTCAAGGCCCTACCGACCGAGGGGCATTTTTAGATATCGCACTGGACTTTGTGTTTTATGCGTTATTCCCACTCGGTTTTGCGCTAGGCCAGGCTGACTACGCACTACCGGCGGCGGTCTTGATCGCCAGCTTCGTCGGTACCGGATCGAGCTTTTTGGCCTTTGCCAGCCAAGCCGAGAAGAAAGGCATCGAGCACCCCGACTTTGGCTACAAAGGGCTTTACTACCTAAACGGATTGGCCGAGGGCACCGAGACCATCGCCTGCTTTGTGTTGATGTGCCTGTTTCCCGATTACTTTGCCGAAATCGCCTACGCCTTCGCGGCGATTTGTTTTGTGACCGCGGCTAATCGGATTTGGGCGGGCTGGCGAACGCTTTAGCCCTGCGCCGCCTCGAGTGCTTCAGCGGCTTCCATCCACTCCATTTCCCGCTCTTCGAGTTGCTCGACCAACTGGGCTCGAGTTTTGGCATCGTTGGCTTGCTGAGCCGGATCGGTTTGGCTGAAATAATTCGGGTCAGCCAAGTTTGTGTCTAGGCTATCCAAGGCATCCTGAGCCTGTTCCAGTGCTTGTTCGGCTTTTTTCAGCGCCCGGGTTAAAGGTGCCAATTGGGCGCGACTGGCCGCTCGCGCTTTGCGCTGGGCTTTTTGCGAATTGGCATTCTCGGCGCTGTCGGCCTTGATCACCGGCTCGGGCTGCCATTCGCTGAGTGGTTGATTGAAGGGCGTTAACTCGCCCCGGCGAATGGACCACAGCTCATCGCAGGTGGTCTCGATCAGGTGTCGGTCGTGACTGACCAGCAGCAGGGCGCCGGGGAACTCGACCAATGCTTCGGCTAAGGCGGCTCGAGCATCCAAATCCAAGTGGTTGGTCGGCTCGTCCAGAATCAGCAAATTAGGTTTTTGCCAGGCGATCAATGCCAAGGCCAGGCGTGCGCGTTCGCCACCGGACAGGCTGTCGATGCGCTGATCGACTCGCTCATTTGAAAAGCCCCAGCCGCCAAGAAAGTTTCTTAAGTCCTGTTCGCGAGCCTCGGGCGCCGCGCTGATCAGCGTACCCAGCGGCGTATTTTCAGCATGCAATATGTCCAGTTGCTCTTGAGCAAAGTAACCAATGGCGGTGTTTTGACCTGCATGCAAAGTGCCGCCCAG
Source organism: Pseudomonadales bacterium (assembly GCA_050049295.1). GTDB lineage: Bacteria > Pseudomonadota > Gammaproteobacteria > Pseudomonadales > Litorivicinaceae > Litorivicinus. Next base: position 8,410 of record JASFWN010000015.1, on the reverse strand, counting down.
GGGTTTGATTTGTTGGACTAGCGTTTTGACTAGCGTGGACTTGCCCGCCCCGTTCGCGCCCAACAAGCCCACGCGATCGCCTGGGTTCAGTGCCATATGCACGCCCTGAACCACTGGGGTTTGGCCGTAGCCCAGGACCAGATCGGTCCCGGCGACCAGCGGGGTGGACAGTTTTTCTTGGCTAGGAATGCTGAAGTCCAGATTGGAGGTCGCCCGCACGGCACTGGCCACCACCAGTTTTTCCATGGCCTTAACTCGACTTTGTGCTTGTTTGGCTTTGGAGGCTTTGGCTTTGAAGCGGTCAACAAAGGACTGCAGGTGTGCACGCTTTTTATCGGTTTTGATTTGCTCGGCTTCGGCTCGTTCAATTTCCGCCGCGCGTTGGCGTTCAAAGTCGCTATAGCCGCCGGTGTAGAGCTTTAATTGGCTGTTTTCCAGCGCCAAGACATGGGTGCATAGGTTATCTAGGAACTGGCGATCGTGCGCGACGATCACAAGCGTGCCCTGATAACGAATCAGGGTTTTCTCCAGCCAAGCGATGGCATCGATGTCCAGGTGGTTAGTTGGCTCGTCTAGTAGCAATAGGTCGCTAGGCAGGATCAAGGCTCGAGCCAAATTGAGCCGCATCCGCCATCCGCCGGATAGGGCACTGACCGGTTGTTGCTGGCGTTCTTTATCAAAGCCCAGCCCGGCCAGCAGTTCGGCCGCTCGAGCCCGTTGAGCCCAGCCTTCGATGTCGCCAAAAGCACTGTGCAGGGCAGGGTCCTCTGGATTGTCTGCCAGCGCTTTCTCAAGACGCCGAAACTCCGGGTAGGCGTCCAGCAGGTGCTCGATCACCGGCAGTGCCAAGGATGGCGTCTCTTGAGCCATGCTGGCGATGACGGGTTTACCGCCGAGCGAGAAATCACCGGAGTCCGGTGCTAAGTCGCCACGAATCAAACCCAGCAAAGAAGATTTACCCGCTCCATTTTGACCCACCAAGCCCAGTCGCGAGGGCGTCGGGCAACGCAGACTCGCGCCGTCAATCAATAAGCGGCCGCCAACGCGCAGTGAAAGGGCATGGAATTGAAGCATCTAACGGGTATCCTTGTGGAATTAAGGAGTGTATCAATGCCCAGCCCCCTATGGGACTTTGCCCTGGAAAAATATCGTCTGCCGCATTTGGCCGATCTTTGCATTCAGTTGCAGGACGAGCATGACGCCAGCGTGTGCGAATTGCTGTGGACCGCTTGGCTGGCGGATCAGGGCCGTCAAATCGATGCCCAGGCCCTGGCTGACTATCGGCTTCTGCGTCAGGGGTTGTATCTAAGCATTATCCGTCTGCGTGGTGCGCGCCGTTTATTGGAGCTGGATCCGGCGACACGGGAGCTGGGGCGGCAAACTCGGCCACTTGAAATTGAAGCGGAAAAACACCTGTTGGCCGAGCTTGAACACCTGGCCAGTCAGCCGCTGACCGAGGATCCCTTTCATGCGCTTCATAAAACGCGCTCAGTGCTGGGGCTTGAACCCAACGCAGATGCCCAAAGACTGTACACTCAACTAACGGAACAACTGGCATTGGCCGGTGTCCAAATCGACTCACCACACAAGGAATCCCCATGAAATCATTATTACTGGCTGGCTTGATTGCCACCGCGCCGGCCATGGCACTGGAATTGGACACCGACGAGAAAAAGCTGGCTTATGCGCTGGGAGCCATCGTGGGCGAGCGTATTTACCAGGACTTTGGTGAGGTCGACTATGACGCCTTGGTCGAGGGTGTGAAGTCCGCTGCCAATCCTGATGAGCGTCTGCTCTCTCGTGAAGAAGTCGGTCAGGTGCTTCAGCAGGCACAACAGGCGCTACAAGAGCGTGCACAGCTTGAGCAACAGGCTGCAGGCGAAGCGACTCGCGTGGCAGGCGAAGCCTTTTTGAAGGCCAACGCGGGCAAAGAAGGTGTCACGGTCACTGACAGTGGTTTGCAGATCCGTTTCATCGAAAAGGGTGAGGGCGGAGCGATGCCGACCGCCAGTGATCGTGTCGAAGTGCATTACCACGGCACCCTGATCGACGGCACGGTGTTCGACTCTTCAGTGGATCGCGGTGAAACCGTGACCTTCCCGGTCAATGGCGTGATTCCGGGTTGGGTTGAAGGCTTGCAGTTGATGAGTGAAGGCGATAAAGCGGAATTCGTGATTCCGCAGGAACTGGCGTACGGCCCCGGCGGCGCCGGCCGCATTCCGCCGTTCTCGACACTGGTCTTCGAAGTCGAGCTGGTGAAGATTAATCCTTAATCGTTCTGACGGATCAGCCGGTGTTTATAACAGCACTGGCTTTTTTATGCCCTAGCGAAACAGACGGGGGCGGTAGCGGACCCAAAAGGGGGTGCTGGCGGCCAGTAGGGCCATGACGCCAAAGGCGACCGCCGTCCAGCCGGGAATCGACAAGCCCAACCAGCGCCACTGCACCTCGGCGCAGTCACCCGAGCCCATCAACATGGTTTGCACCACTTCGGCAAACGGAAATGTGTCGATCATGTAGTAAATGCCGGGTGCGCAATCGGGTACCTGATCGGGCGGCAGCGATTGCAGCCACAATTGGCGGCCAGCCAAATACAAACCAAAGCCAGCGGCTAGGGTGCCGGCAATGGCAAAGCCTCGAACCCGCGCTGCGGTTGGCGGTGTCAATGCGGCGGCCAGTCCAATCAGTCCAAACAAGGCAAAAGCGACCCGTTGAGCCATGCATAGGGGGCAGGGCTCGAGAAACCACACGTACTCCATGTAAAACGCAGTTCCCAACAAAGCGGCGCAAACAACAAAGGCAATCAGCCCGAGGGTGCGTGGGTGGCGTAGCATGGGGGTTAAGTCGTTATGAATCATGGACGTAACCTACTCGATACCGTTCGAATCAGCCAGTTGGCTGATTCACATAGGCCCGCACAAACTGATTAAAGCCAGCCTCATCAGAACGAGGCAGGCTGTGTTCGTCGGCAATGGCCTGGGCTTTCATGACGGCGAGCTGCTCTAGACGTTCGGTGCTGGTTTCGCCGGCCAGTAGTTTGGCCTTGAGCTTTTCGGCCCGGGCCAGTGTCCAGGGCAGGAAGCCCTTTTCATGGACTTTGCGCTCAATTCGGGCACTGGGTAAGCCTTTGGGCAAAACCAAGTGTTCGGCTGCCTCATCCACGGCAGCGACGTGCGCGCCGCCGCCTTCGTGGGCGTCCAGCATCTCGGCGACGTTGCGGACTTTGCCAAGGATGTGCTCGGCGGCATCCAGCAGTTTGACTGGCTCGCCATGGACCCAAATCCGCTGACCGTGGGTGCGCCCTTCGGTAGCAACCCTGAGTTGATTCTCTTCGAGTTGTGCGCACTCCTCGGTCGAGACCACGGTGTTTTCGCCCAACGCGCAGGCCAGTAAGAAACAGTCCAGGAACCGAATGGTCGAGGTGCTAATGCCCGCCGGTGCCCAGGGGTCAATGTCCAGACAGCGGACTTCGAGCCAGCTGACGCCGCGTTCACGCAGCGCTTTAACGGGCCGCTCACCGGAATGCTGCAACTGTTTTGGTCGGATAACCGAGTAGTACTCGTTTTCGATCTGCAACAGGCTTTCGCTCAGTTGCTGCCACTGGCCATCAACCAGGGTTCCGAACTGTTCATAATCCGCCCAGGGTTGATGAACGGCCTGACTCAGCGTTTCAGCATAGGTTTCTAGCGCGTTAAAGCAAATTCCGAGCGTTTGTTGGGCTTTGTTCTGATAGCCCAGATCCGACATCCGTAAACTGGTGGAACCACTGACCAGACGTGAAGCATTGCCGCGTTCTGTCTCGCCAAAAAAACTGCGGTCCATGGCTGGGCTTGCGCCAAATAGCCACAATAGCAGCCAGTAGTTGCGCCGAAAGCCACGCAGGGTCTGAAAATAACCCCGATCCCGCGCCGCTTTGCCGTCTTCGATGCCGGTCAGATCAATCCAGGCTTCTTCCGGTAGCGACCAGTTGTAGTGGATGCCGGCGATGGTTTGCATGCGACGGCCGTAGCGATGTGCCAGACCCTGGCGGTAAATAGTTTTTAGCCGTCCGATGTCCGAGTCGCCGTAATACGCGAGCGGAATGTCTTCCTCGTTTTCAGGTAGCCAGCAAGGCATCGAGTTTGGCCACAACAGTTCATCGCCCATGGCTTTGAGCGCTTCGCGCTGGACGTCCTCTAAAAAGCTGACCGCCTGTTCGGGCGTGTCGCACAGCGGTGTGATGAACTCGAGCAGTGACTCGGAATAATCCGTGGTGATGGCGCCGTGGGTCGCGGTGGGCCCTAAAGCATTCGGGTGAGGCGTCTGGGCTAACTGACCCTCGGGCGTGACCCGCAGGGCTTCGCGTTCGATGCCTCGGCGCATACCAGCGATCCAATGCCCCTCTCGGGGCGCCAGCTTATTAAAGCGTTCCGACGAAATTCTCATTTAGCGCTTAGCCTTCGAAAAGGCGGCGGCCATGGCATTGCCAGTCACGGGCGTCCTCTCGCGCTTGGGTGCGCGATGTTGTTTATGTGCGCGCTCAGTTCCGGGCTCATCGGAGGCGGGACCAATGGCGCTCAGGCTGATGCGTGAGCGCTTAATATCTACGTCCTGCACCCAGACCTCAAGACTTTGTCCGGTTTTCACCGCCTCGGAGGGGTGTTTTAGAAACTTTTTGGCGAGTTTAGAGATGTGAACCAGTCCGTCCTGTTTGACGCCAATGTCCACAAAAGCGCCAAAGTCCGTCACGTTGGTGACAATGCCCGGCAGTTTCATACCCATGCTGAGGTCTGTAACTTTGCGCACGCCGGCATCGAATTTCACCTGAACAAACTCGCCTCGCGGGTCCCGTCCCGGTTTCGCAAGCTCTTCAAGCAGATCCTTTAACGTCAGCGCGCCGACATCGTATTGATCGCGATGGATTCTGCCTAGCCGATCGGCAGGCGCCGGCAATGCTCGGCTGTCGATTTTCAGGTCGTCCAAAATCTGGCGGGCAATGGCATAGGATTCGGGGTGCACCGCACTGGCATCCAAAGGTTCGCTGCCGGCTCGTATGCGCAAGAAGCCTGCGCACTGCTCAAAGGCTTTCGGGCCCAATCCACGCACGCTTTTGAGTTGCTCGCGATTGCTAAAGCCACCCAGCTCAGAGCGCTTGCTGACAATGGCCTCGGCTAAGACCGGGCCGACGCCGGCCACCTGCTGCAATAATTGAGGCGAGGCGGTATTCAAGTCGACACCCACCTGGTTAACGCAGCGCTCAACGACCTGTTCCAGTCGCTGGCCCAGGCGGGTTTGGTTAACGTCGTGTTGATACTGGCCCACACCCAGGGCTTTGGGATCAATTTTGACCAGCTCCGCCAGCGGATCCATCAGCCGGCGTGCGATGCTGACCGCGCCGCGGTAACTGACATCCAGATCCGGGAATTCACGGCTGGCCAGTGGGCTTGCGCTGTAGACCGAGGCGCCGGATTCACTCACGCTGACGGCCATACACTGCGGTCTGTCGCGCAGGGCTTGCTCAACCAGATCGAGGGTTTCACGTCCGCCGGTGCCGTTGCCCACCGCGATCAGTTCTAATTGATAGTGGTCTACCCAGGCCTGAATTTGAGCGATAAAGCCGCGTTCATCTCGCTTGGGCTCGAGTGGGAAGAGCGTGGCATGCGCCAACAAATCGCCCTGAGCATTGAGTACCGTGCCTTTGACGCCGGTGCGGATGCCCGGGTCCAGACCCAGTGTGGGTCGCGTGCCGGCCGGCGCGGCCATCAGTAAATCGTGCAAGTTTTGTTGAAACACGCCCAGCGCGTCGTCTTCGGCCCGTTGCCATAGGTTGGCCAAGCACTCGCCTTCAATTTGTGGCAACAATTTGGTGCGCCAGGCCCAGCGCAGGCAACCCTGGGCAAAGGCGTGTTTGGGGGCGTTTATCAAGCGGCCTAAGTCGTCCAGCAAAATCCCCTCGGGTGTTTCCAACTGAATGGCCAGTGACAGCTCGCCGGCATCGCGGCCACGAAACAGGGCCATGGCCCGGTGACTGGCGATTTTTGATAGGGGCTCGGCAAAGTCGGCGTAGTCCTTAAATTTCGAGTCCTCCGCCAGCTCGCCCTGACTGCGAATCACGCCTTGTTGATTGAGCTGCTTGCGAGTCCATTCCCTCAGTGGAGTCATCACGGACAGGCGCTCGGCAATGATGTCCCGGGCGCCTTTCTCGAGTGCATCTTCGGGATAGGCATCGCAAACGAAATCGGAAAGCTTAGGTGACTCGCCGGCCCACAGGGCATCAGCCAGGGGTTCCAGTCCAGCTTCGATGGCTTTTTGCGCTCGAGTTTGGCGTTTAGGCCTAAACGGCAGATACAAATCTTCCAGTCGAGTGCGGGACTCGGCCGCATGAATCTGAGCATTGAGCTCGTCGGTCAGCACGCCCTGCTCGGTCAAGCTCTTCAGAATGCTGGCGCGACGCTCGTCCAACTCTTTAATTCGAGTCAGCGTCTCGGTCAGGTCTCGTAGTTGTTCGTCGGATAATCCGCCGGTGGCTTCTTTGCGATACCGCGCAATAAAGGGCACGGTCGCGCCCTCATCCAACAGTTGTGCTGTGGCTTGGACCTGTCGGACTTGGAGGCTGAGGGCGTCGGCAACCCGCTGAAATAGGCTCACTGAATCTGATCCGAGCCCGGGGCAGCCTGCTCGCTGGTGAGCCAAGCTAGATCGGTTTGGTCGTATTGGTAGGTTTCGCCGCAGAATTGGCAATCCAACTGGACACTTTCTTGCTCCTGCATCAGGGCAGTCAGGTCGTCTTTACCCAGTGAAATCAGGGCTCGGGCACTGCGCTCGCGTGAGCAAGAGCAGTGGAAGCTCAGCGCGTGCGTATCAAACAAACGCAAGGTTTCTTCGTGATACAGCCGGTGCAAGATTTCTTCGGCAGCCAACTGCTTAAGCTCGTCCGCTTTGATGGTGTCCGCCAGCGCCGTCAGGTGCTCCCAATAACCCTCTTCGACCACCTCACCGGCATTGGGTGGCAGTTGTTGTAACAGCATGCCGGCCGCCCGAGTGCCATCTGCCGTTAGCCACAGCCGGGTAGGCAACTGCTCCGATTGGTCAAAGTAGCCATCAATGACCTGGGCCAGGGAATCCCCGTCCATCGGCACGATGCCTTGATAGCGCTCACCGTCTTTTGGCAGGATGCTGATCGCCAAATAGGCACTGCCGTATAGCGACTTTAGCCCTGCGCCTGCGGTTAGCGCTGGATGGTCATCGTCGTGTCTGGCGATGCCGCGCAAGCGACCGGCGTCGTCCCGCTCCACCATCAAAGTATTGAGCGGGCCGTCACCCTTAATCTGCAGGATCAAACTGCCTTCAAATTTCAGTGTATCGCCCAGCAGTGCAACCGCGACCAGTGCCTCACCCAATTGTTCAGCGACCCGAGCCGGATAGCTATGCCGGCCGAAGACCTCGGCCAGGGTAGTTTCGATACAAGCCATTTGGCCACGGACAGGGTGGCCGTCAAACATAAAGCGTTGACCTTGATCGGGTGTCATGAATTCTCCTGACGTTGCAGACGCGTCAATTCGCGTCTGTCCTTTTTGTTGGGTCGAGTGGATGGCGCCATGATACCGGCGGCCATGGCTTTGCGCCTGAGCGCGTTTTCTTCTCGCTGGGTTTTGCTGGCTTCGGTTTCCGCGTACAGCAATTGAGCCTCGGGCGCGCCGCGGCGCTGATCCGACAGTGCCAGCACATCGACAACGAGGCGGGTTTGACCTTTAGTAATCGTAAGCTGGGCGCCGATCTCGACATTCTTGCTCGGTTTTGCTCGTGTTCCGTTGTAGTCAACGTGGCCGCCATCAATGGCGCTGCGGGCCAGTCCGCGGGTTTTGAAAAAGCGCGCGGCCCAGAGCCATTTGTCCAAACGAACAGTCATGCGATCAGCCCCGGAATTAACTCACTGAAATCACGGATATTTAAATGCGCGTTCAGCACCCGAGGCTCGCGGGATGAGTTGGGGTGATCGATCCCGACCACGCAGCCCACGCCATGGGTTTGCGCGCTGGCCAGCACGGCTTCCGAATCATCGAAAAAAGCACAGCGGCCAAGATCCAAATCTAACTGATCGCGAATCGAATCCCAGAAATGCTGATCCTCCTTGGGTTTGCCGTAATCATGGCTGGATACCACCACGTCAACAAAACGGACCAAGTCGAGCGTATCGGCTTTAAGTTGCCACACATCACGGTGTGCGTTGGTGGCAATCACAATTTGTTTGCCCGCTTTGCGGGCGAGGCGCAAAAAGTCAGTGGTGCCGGGCCGCCAGCGGATCAGATGACGGTGGCGGGCCATGTCCTGCATAACGGGCACCTCGAGTCGTTCGCGCCAACGATCCACGCAGTACCAGTCCAAAGTGCCACGAGTGCTTTGCATGGGACGGTAAAAATTCGTCTCCATG
>JASFWN010000147.1:0-3222 GCA_050049295.1 Pseudomonadales bacterium | reverse complement strand
ACCATGCCCATGCGATACACGTTGAAATGAACAGCACCCAAGGCCTTGGCGGGTGCCGTCGAAATGATAGCCGTGCAGGACCAGAGCGCCGCCGCGGTCAACGCCGCGAGTTCATGAATCACCAGTCGAGGTCGTCAGGAATCTGAAAATCAGCATAAGGATCGTCCGGATCAACCTCTTCGGACTGAGCTTTAAATGCCACTAAATCCGGCGCCCGCTCGATCATTTGATCAAATGCAGCAGGCTCAATTAGATACCAGCGTTTATCCAACTGGACCGCACCGACAAGCCCTTTAGCCAAGCGCTCGAAATCTGCACCAGAGACCCAAAACTCTTTGATCTTCTTGCCGTGCGTGAAGCGATATTTCTTATCCTCGCCTTTGACCAGTACACCTTGGCTTTTAATGATATCGCGGGCCTGTGCCAACCGCTCTGCTTTCTCGCGTACCGCGCGCCGTTCGGCTTCGATCGCTTTGTCCTTTGCGGCCTTTTCCGCCATTTGCTTCGCATGGGCCTCAGCCGTTAGCACCTCGGTGCTTGGGCCTGCAGGCGCTTTGGACTTTTTCTTTTTGGCTTTTTTGACCCGCTTGTCGTGAGCGGCCTGTTTGGCTTTTTTCTCGTCAACCAAACCCAACGATTTCAACTGATCCGCTAAAGAGTTACTCATTTCTCACTCCACACCCGTGCCACCCGCGGGGCAAGGTTACAAAACAATTCGTATGCGATGGTGCCGGCCTTTTGGGCGATGTCGTCAACCGAAATCTGTTCGCCCCACAGTTCGACCTCAGCTCCCACATCGATATCCGGCCGATCCGTGATATCGACTGTAATCCGATCCATAGAAACACAACCCGCCAACGGAACCGGCCCTCCCGCCACTGAAACTGGCGTTCCGTCAGGCATCGAACGCAAATACCCATCCGCATAACCGCCCGGAATGGTTGCAATCACCGAATCACGGGGAGCCGTCCAACGTGCGCCGTAACCTACGGATTCGCCTTGAGGTACCGAGCGAATTGCGACCACTTTTGACCTAAGCGATTGAACCGGATGAAGGTCCAACGCACTCGCAATTTTGTCACGGACCGGAGCGCCTCCGTAAAGCGCAATCCCTGCTCGTGACCAATTGTCAGGCAATTGCCTGCGAGTCAGTCCAGCCGCCGAATTATTTAGGCTCAAAGCCCAATTCTCAGGCGCCTGAGTCATCGGCAATTCCGATTGGACATCATCGGCACAGGCAAAGTGCGCCATCCACACGCGTCTATTGACCGCCATCTGGTTGACCTGCGCCACGAGGTCGCGAGCTTCTGCCTCAGTCATACCCAAACGGTGCATACCCGTGTCTATTTTCAACCAGATGCCGGCCCAGCTTCTGGTTCGTAACGCGTTGATCCACTCAAGCTGCTCCGGTCGGTGCACAACTGCATCCAATTGATAGGCACCGATCTCGTACCACTCGGCGGGCTCAAAGGGCCCCTCGAGCAATAAAATGGGCTGGGTGATTCCCGCTTCACGCAGGCTGACCGCTTCTTCTAGACACGCCACTGCGAAACCCGGGGCATGGGGCAAACGTCGAGCAACACCGGCCGCGCCAAAGCCATAACCGTTTGCCTTCACAACCACCCAGGTATTTGCGGGAAAAAGGCTGTAGTTATGCTGTAAGGCAGCGGCGGACAAATGAGCCACCAAAGGACGCATTAGTTTTGGTAGTCCTCGTAGTTGCCCTGAGCCAAATCATCAAAGCGCGTGTACTTACCAATAAAGGCCAGTCGAACCGTACCGATCGAACCCTGACGCTGCTTACCAATGATGATCTCAGCGACGCCTTTATCTTCCGTATCTTCGTTGTAAACCTCGTCGCGATAGATAAAGGCAATCACGTCTGCATCCTGTTCGATCGCTCCGGAGTTGTGACTGACCACTCCGTCCGCCAACCACGAGGCGTTACCTGGAACGGTCAGGTCAAAGACCTCTTGGCGCCCAGTCTTCTCGACAGATTGAACGGTGTCCCAATAAAGATCGGATCGGGCCATAGCACTGAGCTCGTCATCCTCCAAAATCTCTGCATATTCAGCGATTAGACTCCTTGAGGGCGCAACTTTGAAATGGCTAGCGCCTCCGTATGACGTGCCTCGTAAGCTGGCCATTTGACGCTGACTCATGCCCTGATGGCGCATTAACATCTTCACTCGATCGAACACTTCGGTCGGTAAGGTGTCCACATTGGCGTTAGCCACACGTTCGATCAGCTCGAGCTCTAGACGCTGCCCCGCCTCAGCCTGATGACCGAAGAATCCAATCTGCTGACAAAAAGCGAGCTGGTCGGTTGCTCCAGAGATGTCTACCGTCCACCGATGGCTTTTGCCGCGAGTCACCCTCTTAATACGGCCAACAATAGAAAAGCGTAACAGCGCCAGCGCTAAATCTCGGCAAAGTGCTTCGCTGACTGAGGCAAAATACAATCGATGATGCCCAACACGCTCATGCACACAGCCATCTGTACTCCACAAATGCTTCAAGAACAGCGCCAACTGCGACTGATCCAACGCAAAAATGTCCGAGGGAAAGTGCTTTTCAGCGCTGCGCTGACCGAAGACACCCAAGTCCTTTAGCCATTTGCCTACACCTGCGGGATGCCAACGATTACCGTTACCCGATATCACCAATTGGTGCGAGTTTCCGCGTCCGGCATGGCGAGACACTGTTGAGCCCATTTGTTCGGCGCAATGTGTGACCGCCTGGCTATTCTCCTCTGATGCGGTGGTGTAGCGCATCGGCTGCCCTTTGATATAGCTTCCATCGCCGATCAGATGCGCCAACAAAATCAATTCGTGTGGCGCCCAGGTCTTTGGCTTGCTGGGTGTTGGCAACTGCCGCGCGATGGCCAGGCGGGCGCCTTCTGTTAGCTCGGTTGCGTGAGTCCAACCGCTCGCACCCAATAGGCGGTGTTGCTCCGAACACTCAATAACTCGACCACTGGTGGTGGTGATCTTTACCGTGTTTTTTTCGCCAACCGACCAAACGCAATCGGAACGGCTCTTGGTCACCTTTCCATCTACATCGACCGAGAACACTTCCGGTTTCTTTCCAACCAGCCGATCAATTCTATGCGGCACGCCTTGCGCATCGACAACTCGGGTGGAGCCCACCACGCATTCCCTCAAATCACTCATCACGGGTCGCTTATTTGGACGTTGCTCCAGCGAGCGGTTCAGCTGAGAC
>JASFWN010000146.1:0-3248 GCA_050049295.1 Pseudomonadales bacterium | reverse complement strand
AAGGCGCTGGCCACTTATCAGGCGCATCCCGAGCATCAACGTCAAGGCGCGGCCTTGATAAATGCATTAGCCAATCCAGACCAGGACCTGCTGGTTATGGACTGGGAGTTTTAACCGGCCACGCGGCCACTAAAAAAGAATAACGATGACAACACCCAATTTTGCAGATCCTAAGTTTTTAAACGATCACATCCAGGACACCCTGGCGTTTTACCAGCCAAATGTGTTCGATCCCGAGGGTGGTTTTTTTCAGCATTTCAAGGACGATGGCAGCGTTTACGATACTCAGACGCGCCATTTGGTATCCAGCACCCGATTCGTTTTTAACTATGCGATGGCGGCCAAAAACCTTGATAAACCCGAGTACTTAGATTGGGTTCGCCACGGATTGGATTATCTGGAAACACGTCATCGGCAAGTTGCGGGCGGGTACGCCTGGGTTTTGTCGGGGGACGAGGTCGTTGATGCGACCTGTCACTGTTATGGGCTCGCTTTTGTGATTGTTGCTGGGGCCACTGCGATGTTGGCGGGCGTAAAAGAAGGCCGCACTAGCCTGGAATACGCCTATCTGTGCATGGAACAGAATTTCTGGGAGCCCCAGCACGGTTTGTATGCCGATGAGGCGACAGCGGGCTTTGGCAACGTCGATGACTACCGCGGCCAAAACGCCAACATGCACGCCTGTGAAGCCATGCTATGGGCCTATGAGGCAACGGGCGAGCAGCGTTATTTGGATCGCGCAAAAATTCTGGCGGATAGCATTACTCGACGTCAGGCGAGCTTGGCCGGTGGTTTGGTGTGGGAGCATTACCATCGCGACTGGTCAGTGGATTGGGACTACAACAAAGACAACCCAAAACATCTATTTCGCCCTTGGGGCTTTCAACCGGGCCACCAGACCGAGTGGGCGAAGTTGTTACTGATTCTCAATCGATTTGACCCTGACCCGGCGTTGGTTGAGCGTGCCGAATCCCTGTTCATTCGAGCCGTGGCCTCGTCTTGGGACCATCAACATGGCGGTTTGGCCTATGGTTTTGATCCGGAGGGCGAGATCTGTGATGGCGATAAGTATTTCTGGGTCCAGGCAGAATCCTTTGCCGCCGCTTGGCTTTTATACCGCGAGACCGGCAAGGCGATTTATCTAGAGTGGTATCAGCGAATTTGGAAATACAGCTGGAAGCATATGGTGGATCATGAATACGGCGCCTGGTTCCGTATCCGTCATCCAGATAACTCACCCATGGACGATCTAAAGTCACCTGCCGGCAAAACCGATTATCACACCATGGGTGCTTGCTACGAGGTCCTTCGGAACCTAGCTTGATAGAACGTTAGTCTCGAAGGCGGCCTGCAGCAAAGCCGGCGTGAGCACTTCATCGGGCGAGCCTTGAGCCAGCATTTGCCCTGATTTGAGTAGCAGGACTCGATCGGCGACCTGTTTGGCTACGGCTAGATCATTGAGCGCAATCAACACGGCCATGCCCTCGGATTTGGATTGTTGAATCAAATCGATGATCAGCGCACGTTTGCGCTGATCTAAGCCCTGGAGTGGCTCGTCCAAGAATAGAATAAGTTCATCGTTCGTTTGGCGAATCTGGGCCCAGGCCTGCGCGAGCTCAACCCAACGGCGCTCCCCTCGCGAGAGCGTTTTGACCAGGCGCTGAGACAGTCCATCAATCTCAAACTCGGTGACCTGGCCCAAGTCTCCGATAACATCAGACACGGTCTGATCTGTTGGCGTCGCGGGGCGCTGAGCCAACACCACCTGGGCAGGTGTCGCGATTATTGCTTGACCCTGATGGCGTACTTGCGAGCGGCAGGCCGGTATGTCCCCGGCCAGGGCGTGCAGTAGGGCGGTTTTACCGGATTCGTGGTCACCACAGACAACAACGATTTCGCCGGATCCAATCGTGCAGGAAATGTTGGTTAAAACGGACTGCTGATCGATCGTTAAATTCAAAGATATGCACGATCTCACGGCAAAGCTCGCTTAAGCCGTCGCAGGGCATCAGGCCAGTCCGTTGCAACAAACTGTAGAGGTTCCCGCTGTGGCCATTGGGCTAGGCGGGCTAATTGATCGGTCAGTACACAGCCGATGCGGGGATAGCCACCAATGGATTGATGGGCCCCGGCCATGACCATGGGAACGCCGCCAGAGGGCCACTGAATTGCGCCGATCGCCAATGGGGTGGAGTTTTTCAGCCCAACCTGATGGTTCATTGCTTCACCGAATAGCCGTAATCCCATGCTGTCGCTGGCCGGATCAATCTGCCAAACCTGGTTTTCAAAATGCGCAATTGCAGATTCAGAGAAGTCGTCATGCTCATAGGTGGGTAGGTAGCGAATGGGGCCTGGGTCTGTATGCTGGGGTCTTGCTGACAACTTTACCGATATAGGGGCGCCGAAGCAGGGCTCGGCGTAGTGAAAGCCTTCCCGAGCCAGGGTGGCAACCGAACCGCGGTGCTTGGGAAGTTGAATGTCTCGAGCGATGGCCAAATAACCAAAGCGCCCAGCTCGGCAGGTGAGCCGCAAGGTCTGCCCGGGCAGCAGTTCGATGGCACACTCACCCCCGAGTGCCTGGTCATTCAGCTCTGCTCGAAACGCCCCAGTCAGGGCAACATGGGTTGGGACCTCGGTTCGGACCACCATCCGACCTAAGCCGAGTTCCAATACGGGATGGGAGTCAGGCAGACCCAGCATATGCAGGGCCCACGCATGGCTTATTGGGTCGGCAGACAAGGCCGGTGAATAGCCGAGGTGTTGGTAGGCTGCACGCCCTTGATCGCGCCACTGGGCAACGCCGGCTTGAATATCAATCATGCAGTGCCTGCCGATAATGTTCCGAGGTCATTGGAACAAATTGAATGCGATCCCCTAACTGACACCAGTCGTCGGCGGGGGCTTCACGACGCCACGCGGGAACACAACCCATTAAGTTCCAACCGCCGGGGCTTACTCGAGGGTAAATAGCGGTTTGGGTACCCGCCAGTGCCAGACTGCCAGCGGGAACCTGAGTGCGTGGTCGATCGAGTCGGGGGCATTCAAGGGCTGGATCCAGGCCAGATAAATAAGCAAAGCCGGGCGCAAATCCAATCACTTGCACTCGATATTCAACCGCTGCATGCCGAGCAATGACATCTTCGACATCAAGGTGGGTTTGAGACGCAATCCGTTCAAGATCCAAGCCCACTTCGGTGCCGTAATACACCTCGATTCGGTGCAGTTGGCCTGTAGATGCACAGACCGGG
>JASFWN010000145.1:0-3263 GCA_050049295.1 Pseudomonadales bacterium | reverse complement strand
GCCATTTTCACCCAGTGTCACCACAACATTTTCACAAATCGGGCGGATGGCCTTGAGTGCAGCGTCGAGGTTGTCTGTACCGGTAAAGATCTGGATTTCTTCTTCATTGCTAAACAGTAAGTCCAAGCCGTCGCCGAACAATTCATCCAACTGCGGTTTGAAATATTGAGTTAGGCCCGGATCTGAAAATGTGCCGATGACCATTAGGCCTTGTTCACGGGCCATTTTTTTAGCGGCGATCGCCGTCGCTCGACTGATGTCTGAGGTGATCAAATAGCCTTCTAGATAAATGGCCCGGGAGTTGGCAATGACCTCCGAATCTAGGCTGTCGAGGCCTAGATCACCGGTCACACCCAGAGAGGTATTCATCGTGCGTTCTGCATCGGGCGTGACCATCACAAAACAGCGGCCGGTCACGCCGGGCTTCATGTGTTGGTCGGCGTTGGTGTCGACGCCGGCTGCTTGCATATCTTTGACGTAGAAATGACCGTTCTCATCGTCTGCGAGTTGGGCAGCGTAGTAAGTCCGACTGCCCATTGCAGCGGCGGCCACTACGCTATTCGCGCCGCTTCCACCGGCTGCTTTGCTGGCTGGGCCCTGGCGGTCTGTCATGGTGCTTAGCACCACGTCAGCCCGATCCGGTTCGATTAAGGTGGTCAGGCCTTTCTCGATGGCGAGTTCTTCCAGCAGCGCATCGGTGGTGTGGAATTCATGGTCCACCAGCGCATTCCCCAGCCCAAACAAATCGTATTTCATGTATTACAGCACCGCCGCGATTGCGTCACATAGCGGATTTAGGTTGGTCGGTGTGATGGCCGCCACGTTAATACGGCCGCTGCGGACCGCATAAACGCCAAACTCGTCCTTTAGGCGATCCACTTGCTCGGGCGAAATGCCAGCAAAGCTGAACATACCGTTCTGCTGACGGATGAAACTAAAGTCCTGCGCAACGCCGCGGCTTGCAAGCCCCTCAGTTAAACCGGCACGCATGTCTGCAATACGTGAGCGCATGGCAGTCAGCTCGTGTTCCCATTGAGCAGTCAACTCACCTGACTCGAGAATCGTGGCAACGATTGAGCCGCCGTGGCTTGGAGGGTTTGAGTAATTTGAGCGGATTGAAACCTTCACATGACTAAAGGCTGCGTCAGCAGCATCGCCATCAGAATCAATCAGCGTTAACGCACCGATTCGCTCGTTGTACAGACCAAAATTCTTAGAAAACGAAGCCGCCACCAACAGCGGAAGTTCTTCGGCCACCAATGCCAGCAAGCCTTGTCGATCTTCTGCTAAACCATGACCGAATCCTTGATAGGCAAAATCCACCAGCGGCAACCAACCTTGGCGTTTGGCACTGGCGGCAATCTGCTTCCAGACGGCCAGGTCAGGGTCTACGCCTGAAGGGTTGTGGCAACAGCCATGCAGTACAACGACGTCGGTTTCTTTGACTTGGCCAAGGTCTTCAAACAAGCCCGCCTGATCCATACCTTTGGTATCAGCGTCGTAATAGCGATAAACCTGAGTGCTCAAGCCGGCCGCTTCAAAGATCGCTTTGTGGTTCGCCCAGGTCGGGTTTGAGATCCAAACGGTCGCATTTGGATTGGATTTGGCAATGAAGTCCGCGGCTACACGCAGCGCGCCTGTGCCGCCAGGGGCCTGAGCCGTCTTTACTCGAGCGTCGCCAATCAGTGCGTGGTCGCTACCGAGTAACAGGGCTTGAGCGAGTTTAGGCAGGCTGGCGTGACCGGCAATACCCAAATAGGACTTGCTGGTTTCACTGGCCAACAAGAGTTCCTCAGCGGTTTTCACGGCTGCCATGATCGGAGTGCGCCCCTGTTCATCCTTGTAGACACCAACGCCAAGGTTGATTTTGTCTGAGCGGCCATCGGCATTGAACGCATCGTTCAAGCCTAAAATTGGGTCGGCAGGTGCAGGGGAAAGGGCGTACATAAAAGGCTCCTGTGGAAATACGCGTCATTTAATGGCGCGCAAGTCTACACCCTCAGTGGGCATGGCGCGAATAATCAGGAGGTACAGATTTATCGTTGGACTTTGTTTCCTTTACATCGTTTTAAAAAAGAGCGACGATGCAGATCTGATAAGTAATTGTGCTTATCTGTAGTTAGTTGTATTCATTGCGCCAAGAAGTTGAGAGTGGAATGCTCAAATCTGAATCGAGAAACACAGAGTTTGCTTCTTCTCCTTCGGAGTTAAGCCTGCTTGATAACGTGTACTGCCGAATGCTTGCAGAATTTGGTGTCGATTTTTCGCTATACGAACCGGAAGTAATCCTGCGGAGAATAGAGCGCCGTATGGTTGCTTGTGGAGTTGACCGAGCTAGTCAGTACATTGATTGCCTGCGTTCTGAAGACGAACTTTCTTGCTTGTACAAAGATCTACTTATCGGAGTAACCGAGTTTTTTAGAGATCCACAAGCATTTCGAACATTACAAACTCAGATCTCAAATTTCCTGGCTGAAACATCACTTGGTAATCGGAAATTTCGTGTCTGGGTTCCTGGTTGTGGCACAGGTGAAGAGGCGTACTCTATCGCTATTTTGTTCTTGGAATTGGTAAGTTCGAATGAGGTCCCTCTCGATCTTAAAATTATTGCTACTGATTTAAATTCAGACGCTTTGCGAATTGCTCGCAGGGGGACTTACCCGAACTTGTCATTGTCCAACGTTCCTGCGGAATTGCTACGAAAGTATTTTATTCCTTATGACAGAGGTACTTCTTTTAAGGTGGCGGATAAGCTCAGAAGACGAGTTGTTTTTGCCAAACACGATGTTTTACGAGATCAACAACTCGTTCAGTTGGATTTGATCAGTTGTAGGAATCTGTTGATTTACTTGAAAAAAGCGGCGGCCGCTAGGGTTCATGCAATTTTCAACGCCAGTCTCTGCTCTCGAGGTCTATTAATGCTGGGGCCCAGTGATCCGATGCCTGCACAAGAGCTTGGTTATGAGACTTTGGACCGAGATTGGAATATTTTTCGATCACATTTTGATCCATTGAATAATTGTGGTTTCGACATCAACAGTGATATTCGTGGCGGACAAGAGGCACCAGATCCGTTAGGTCAGAATCTGCAGCAAGAATTAATCAAGACCAAATTCGAAATAAACGCTGTTCGAGAAGAGCTACGTTTAGTTGAAGACGACATCTCTTCAGATGACGCAAACAGTACGCGAAAGATTTCTTATTTGACCGAGCAAATTCTGGCTCGCGATACTTTAATTAACTGTGCTCAAGTAGGAGTCCTG
>JASFWN010000144.1:0-3286 GCA_050049295.1 Pseudomonadales bacterium | reverse complement strand
TTTCCAAAACGATGTGACCGCGAGCGGCATCGAACTGGCTTGCCGGGAAGGCTTTGAGTCGATTGAACACGTCAAGCGTTATACCGCGTTGGGCTTTGGTACCGACCAGGGCAAGTCGTCGAACATAAACGGCGTAGCGATTGCAGCTAAAGCTCAGGGTAAATCCATCGCGGATACCGGAACGACTATGTTCCGTCCTAACTACACGCCGGTGCCGTTCGGTACCGTCGTGGGCCGCGATTGTGGAGACTTGTTCGATCCCAAGCGTTACACCGCCATGCAGCCATGGCACGAGGCCAATGGAGCTGAATTTGAAGACGTCGGACAGTGGAAGCGTCCGTGGTACTTCCCTCAAGCCGGCGAAAGCATGCATGACGCGGTCAATCGTGAAGCCAAGGCGGTTCGCGATAGTGTCGGGATTTTGGACGCCAGTACCCTGGGTAAGATCGACGTTCAGGGCCCGGATGCGCGTGAATTCATGAACCGCGTCTACACCAATGGCTGGGCCAAACTTGACGTGGGCAAATGTCGTTACGGCCTGATGTGTGGCGAGGACGGCATGCTGTTTGACGACGGTGTCACGGCTTGTTTGGGTGACAACCATTTCTTGATGACCACCACGACTGGCGGCGCTGCACGGGTTTATGAGTGGCTTGAATTATGGGCACAGACCGAATGGCCCGATCTTGAAGTCTACTTCAATACCGTGACTGATCATTGGGCGACCTGCACCATCTCGGGCCCGAACGCCCGCAAGGTGCTCGAAAAGGTGACCGACCTAGACGTATCGAACGAGAACTTTAAGTTCATGGATTGGAAGGCCGCCGAGGTGGCCGGTGTTCCGGGTCGTATTTTCCGTATTTCGTTTACGGGTGAATCCAGCTTTGAAATCAACGTGCCTGCGCATTATGGCTTGCACGTTTGGGAAGCCCTGATCGAAGCCGGCAAGGAATTCAACATTACGCCCTACGGTACCGAAACGATGCACGTATTGCGGGCCGAGAAAGGCTTCATTATCGCCGGTCAAGACACCGACGGCAGCGTACATCCCTACGATTTGAACATGGGCTGGGCCGTGGGTATGAAGAAGCCCTTCCCGTTCATTGGTAAGCGCGGCATGCAGCGCCAAGATTGCGTCCGCGAAAATCGCAAACAGCTGGTTGGCCTGAAAACCTTGGATCCCAAGGTGGTTCTGGAAGAGGGCGCGCAAGCGGTATTGGATCCGAATCATCCCAAGCCCATGCCGATGGTCGGCCATGTCACCAGCTCATACTGGTCACCCAACTGTGGGCACTCGATTGCCATGGCGCTCATTAAAGGCGGCCTGTCTAAGATGGGTGAACATGTGTTCTTTCCCATGGCCGATGGCCGTGTAATCGAAGCCGAGATCTGCGATCCGGTGTTCTTTGATCCCAAAGGAGAGCGTCAGAATGGCTGATCTGTTTTCTAGCGTAAATCAGTACGCCACAGGCGATGTGGCGCTGCGCACCCCGTTATTTGATAAAACGCCAGTGAAAGGCGCGCGAATCGAGTTAGCTGAATTGCCGATCGCGGGTCATTTCAACCTGCGTGTTGATCCGGCTAATGCCGATGCCATGAAGCGGGCCTCGGACTGCGTGGGCATCGCGTTGCCCACACAACCGCTGAGCAGTGTTGCATCCAACGGCACTCGAGTGCACTGGGTGGCTCCTGATGAATGGTATGTCTTGATGCCTCGTGACAAAGCGACCGGCTTTGAAGTGGCGTTTCGTGAGGCGATGAGCGGTCTGCATTACTCGATCGTTGATGTGTCCGGCGGCCAGACAGTCTTGTCGTTGTCCGGTCAAGGCGCTCGTGAAGTCCTAATGAAAGGTGCCGCCGTCGACGTTCATGACAGTGCGTTCCCCGTGGGTAAAGTGGTCGGCACAGCCATCGCCAAAAGCTCGGGCATGATTGTTCGCACCGACGCAGACAGCTATGAGTTACTGATCCGCCGCAGCTTTGCCAATTACCTATGGGATTGGTTGTCCGACGCTAGCCAGGAGTTTGTTCAGTGAGGGATCCTCAAAGCTGGGTATTCACTGCGCAATGCCCCAGCGCGATCGGCACCGTAGACGTATGCACCCACTTCATGGCACAGCGCGGCCTGTACGTGGATCAGCACCAGTCGTTCGATGACCGCATTGCCGAGCAGTTTTTTATTCGCATTGCCTTCCACCCTCAGGAGGAAGGCTTCAGTGCGGATGAATTTAACCGGGCGTTCAAGACCTTTGCTGCTCGGTATAACATGACCTGGACGCTGACACCTCCGGATAAGCGGCCTAAGGTCGCCATTCTGGTCAGCAAGTACGATCACTGCCTGAATGATTTGTTGTATCGCCATCGTACCGGCCAATTGAACATCGATATTCCGCTGATTATTTCGAATCACCCAGATCTCAAGTCCTTAGCGGATGCGCACGATATTCCTTACTACCACCTGCCGATCACCAAAGAGACCAAGCCCGAGCAGGAAGCACAAATCAAAGATTTGCTGATTCAATACGAGGTCGAATTGGTGGTGCTGGCCCGTTACATGCAGGTTATGTCACCGGCGATGTGCGAATTCTTGGACGGTTGGGCCATTAATATCCACCACTCCTTGTTGCCAGGCTTCAAAGGTGCCAAGCCTTATCATCAGGCATGGGAGAAAGGCGTTAAGTTGGTCGGTGCTACAGCGCACTACATCAATAACGACTTGGACGAGGGCCCGATCATTGCCCAGGGCATCCGGGACGCGGACCATAATTCCTACCCTGAAGACTTGGTGCGTAAAGGCCAAGATGTCGAGCGAGTGGTACTGGCTCGAGCCGTACAGATGCACATTGAAAACCGCGTGTTCTTGTCAGGACAGCGGACGATTGTGCTGCAGGACTGACCGTGTACATCGGCGTCTTTGATCTGTTCAAAGTAGGCATTGGCCCGTCGAGTTCGCACACCATGGGCCCAATGGTGGCGGCGGCTCGGTTCCGAGAAGATTTGTTGGAACAAGCACTTCAGGTCGCGCGAGTCGAAACGCGCCTGTACGGATCATTAAGTGCCACAGGGCGTGGCCACGCGACTGACAAAGCCTGTATTTGGGGCTTGGGTGGATTGACACCTGAAACTGCCAGCCAATCAGAGACTCAGCGCGTATTGCGAGAATCGGAAGATCACCAACTGGCCATTGCGCCGGGTCACGTCATTGAATTCCGTTATGGACGTGATCTGCTTTGGGACGATCGTTTCTTGGACGAGCACCCCAACGGCCTGAGCTTCGAGGCTTTCG
>JASFWN010000143.1:0-3313 GCA_050049295.1 Pseudomonadales bacterium | reverse complement strand
TTTGATATCCCACCGAGGTGGCCGAGATAAAATCATGGGCGCCGGCCAGTGTGGCTGCCCGTTGAATGTCCTGTATTGAGGCATCGGGTCGCCCAAAAGCGATGTTCTCTGCAATGCTGGCGCTGAATAGCGTGGGCTGTTGTGGAACCGTGCTGATGGCCTCGCGCAATGCGCGCTCTGAAAGCTCAGAAAGTTCGGCTGAGCCTACTTTGATTAGACCGCTGTCTACAGGCCTAAAACGTAAAATGAGCTCAAACAGCGTGGATTTTCCCGCGCCACTGCTGCCAACGACGGCCGTGGTCTGGCCAGGCAAAAACTCGCAATTCAAACCCTGCAGGATGGGATGGTCGGGACGACTTGGATAGCAAAAGTGAACGTCTGAAAACTCGATGGGCTGGTTTGTAGGGAACGGGTCGGTTCCATGGGCCCTCGGCGTGGGCAAATTAATGAATTCGGCTAAGCGTTCGGTGGCGCCAGAGGCGCGCTGGACCTCGCTGATCACCTCCGCCAGCGTTGCGGCCCCCATCGCCACCAGCAGTGCATAGAACACAAAGGCCGATAATTCCCCCGGGGTCAGGGTCTGGTTGATAACAGCCTGACCTCCGACCCACAGCATGACTGACAGCGCGCAAAAGACCAACACGATGACGGCCGCGATTAATGCGCTGCGTTGAGCGATGCGTCGACGAGCGACTTGAAACGCTGCTTCAACGGACTCGATAAACCGGTTCTGGGTCGCTTGAATTTGGCCGAATGCTCGTACCGCCCGGATTTCCCCTAGGGCCTCACCTGCGTTCTGCCCTACGTCGGCTAGCCGATCTTGCGAGGCGCGACTTAATGCGCGCACACGTCTGCCTAGAACTAAGATCGGTACCAACACCACGGGTACGGTAACCAGTATCAAGGCAGTTAATGCTGGACTGGTGGTGAGCATCATGATCAGCCCGCCGATGCTCATCAACACATTCCGCAGTGCCATCGAGATGGAAGAACCCACCAGGGATTGCAGAATGCTGGCATCGGTGGTGATGCGCGTCATGATCTCGCCAGATTGGGTGTTATCGAAATAGTCGGGATGTTGCTCAAGTAAGCGGTTGAACGCCATAAATCGGAGATCCGCACTGATCCGCTCACCCAGCCATGACATCATGTAAAACCGGATATAGGTGCCGATGGCCATGACGATCGAAATGCCCATCAAAAAGGCGAGGCCGAGTTTCAAATTCTGGATGTCATCCGCGGCCAAACCACGATCGATGACCCAGCGGATACCCTGGCCGAGGGATAAAGTTATTCCGGCTGTGATGATCAGTGCCAGGCAGGCGGCAAAAAGCTGCTTAGGATAGTGCCCCAACCTGGTCAGGATAAGGCGAAAAGGGCTCACTGAATTTGGCGGATATCGACGACAGCATCACCTAGAAAGCGGATTTCGAGCTTGCTTGATTCAAGCGTCGTATCGCCCAAGGTCTGCCTGCGAACATAGACCCAACGGTCGTTTTCCAGGCGGTTAATGAAAATAGGTGTGCCAATTAGGAACCGGACTTGCTCGCGGCTCATGCCTATCTCGATGGCGTCAATGTCGGCCTGTGACACTTGATTGCCTTGTTCAACCGGTATCTTGTAGACCCCGGGAAACTGGCCGCAGGCGGTCAATGAAACAATAGCGATGGCAAGCAATAGTTTTGGCACGTCGAGGTCCTGTTGTTAGACTGGTTGCGTTTTTAACATGGAGTCAGGCATTTGTCAGGTATTCGCGAAGAGCTAAAAAACGCCGGATTGAAAATTACCGGACCGCGGGTGCAGGTGCTTGAGCATCTGGAGTCGGCCAAAGACCGTCACTTGAGCGCAGAGGAAATTTGGACCGCACTTCGCGAAGACGGAGCAGACGCGTCATTGGCCACGGTTTATCGTGTACTGACGCAGTTCGAGGCCGCCGGTTTGGTTCAGCGGCATAGCTTCGAGGGCAACACGGCGGTATTCGAACTGGCCGATGAAGAACACCACGACCACATGGTCTGCACCAAGTGCAGTCGAGTAATTGAGTACGTGGACGAAGTCATTGAAAAACGTCAGCACGAGATTGCTGAGCGCCACGGATTCGAGGTCAGCGACCACGTCCATGTGATCTACGGCTTGTGCTCGGAGTGTCAGGCCTAACGGGCCGTCCAGCCCCCATCGATACGCAGCGCGCTGCCGGTCACATAACGGCTTTCGTCACTGGCCAGATAGACCGCTGCATCTGCAATGTCTTGAGGCGTAGGCAGACCCGGCATCGGGATCATTTGCTCCACCATCGCAGCGAATTCGGGATTCTCGAAAAAGCTTTCGGTCATTGGGGTCAACACAAAGGTCGGGCACAGGGTGTTGGTCCGAATGCTCCGCGGGCCCAGTTCGACCGCCATGGCTCGTGTTAATCCTTCTAGCGCCGCTTTGGTCATGCAATAAACCGTGCGCCCAGGGCCACCGACATGAGCCATTTGGCTCGACATATGAATCACACTACCGCCATCGTTCATTTGCTCCAATACGGTGCGCGTCACTCGAAATACACTGCGAACATTTAAATTCATGACCCGATCCAGTGTCTCATCAGAAACATCCCCGATCGGTTCGGGCTGATTGGTGCCCGCATTGTTCATCAAAATATCAATGGAACCGAGCTGGCGTATTTGCTCTAAGGCCTCGTCACTGACGACATCGGCAACTACGCCGGTGATGTTGGCATGCTCTTTCTCGAGGCTCGCCAGGTCAGCCGCGGTTCGAGCTAAGGCATAAACCCGCGCACCTTGACGTGCGAATTCAAGTGCAATACCCCGTCCAAGTCCTTTACCAGCGCCAGTAACTAGCGCAGTTTTTCCGTCTAAGCGAGCGTTCATGTTGACCTCAGGTTGAAGTGAAAATTGGGTGGCGATCCGAACGATTGCATTCGGATGCACTGGCCACTACGATAGCGATAATCAAAGATAAAAACGATCCCATCGGAGAGCCCCATGGCAAAAATCTTGAAGCACGGACGGGAAGAGTCTCTGCGTCGCGAGGATGACGCAAAAGTACAGCAAATTGTGTCGGACATCATTCGCGATATCGAAGAACGTGGTGATGCCGCTGTAAAAGAATACACAGCAAAGTTCGATAAGTTTGAAGCCGACAATCTACGTTTGACCCGCGAGCAGATCGACGCCTGTTACGAAGAGCTGACTCAAGAAAACTTGGATGACATTGCATTCGCTCAGGAGCAAGTACGCAATTTCGCCCAGATCCAGCGCGCTAGTATGTTGGATGTGGAAGAAGAAACCCTGCCTGGCGTGATTCT
>JASFWN010000142.1:0-3319 GCA_050049295.1 Pseudomonadales bacterium | reverse complement strand
AATCGCCGCACTCCCGACACCCCCACTGGCACCGGTAATCAGCACGCGTTCTGCGCCAATATTTGCTCGATGGAGCATGCCCTCGGCAGTTGAATAAGCGCACGGGATAGAGGCCAATTCAATATCACTCCAATCGCAATCAATGGGATAAACCTGGCTGGCCCGTTGCACAGTAAATTGTGCAAAGCCACCGTCACATTCACTGCCACAGGTCCAGGTTCGATAAGGATTGTCTGGGTGGGCCGGGTCTTGCTGCATGGTTCCGACCAAAACACGCTGGCCCATTAACCTGTCATCAACATTCGAGCCGACCGCAATCACGGTTCCCGCGATATCCGCGCCCTGAATGCGTGGAAATTCTAAGGGCTCGCCCGACCAACTGGCATCGTCTTCGACCGAGGCACTAAAGCCCTCGGCGCCGCCCGATTCGGTATCTCCGGTAACGGCCTTGCTGTACCAACCGATTCGAGTGTTGATGTCGGTGTTGTTTACGCCACAGGCGGCGACCTGAATCAGTACTTGATCTGAAGCGGGGGTGGGAATCGCCACATCGGTTCGATAAACCAGTTTTTCTAGACCGCCATTTCCGGTCAGGTGGACTGCATGCATCTGGCTCATAGTTGCTTCAGTGCTTTTTGTGCCAAGGGTGCGATGTGCTCGGCCGGTTGGGCTTTAAGTTTCTCAATCATAGCCGGCGCCCAAAAACGCTTAATGTGTTGTGCGACCCGATCGACACACTCGGTCTCGGTGGGCCAATGGCCGTTGTTGTGGGCAATTTGGTTGGCCATGTGAATGAGATTTTCGGTTTGGGTCTTCATGTTAGGTTCCAGAGGCATGGGTTTGATAGCGCTGATAACGACCGGGGCGTGCGAAGCCCAAAAGCGTTAATCCTGCCAATTCGGCTTGATCGATGGCCAACGAAGTTGGTGCTGAAACCGCCGCCATGGCGCCGATGCCAACGCTGCAGGCTTTGTGGACCATCTCGTAACTGGCGCGGCTGCTGATCAGGGCAAACCCCTCGCCGAAGTTCCCTTGGCAGGCACCAATCAACTTATCCAGTGCATTGTGTCGACCTACATCCTCACGGATGTGCTGGATGCAGCCGTCGGGGTCGCACCAGGCGGCAGCATGGGCCGCTCCAGTTTGTTTATTCAGGGGTTGTTTGTCGCTGAGTTGATCTAACGCGCGGGTTAACGAATCGGGGTGAATCTCTTGTGGCGTGACCGACCGAACGGGGCGGGTGGCTTGGTCTAGTGAGTCAACACCGCATAATCCACAGCCCGACCGCCCGCTCAATTGCCGCCGGCGATTTTTCAGTTGCTGAAACGATTGACCATCAATCTCTAACTGAACCTGCTGGCCCGTTTCGGCGGGCTCGACGACCAGATCATAGATCTGCTCGGGCCGGTGAATCAGTCCCTCGCTTAGACTGAAACCCAGGGCGAAATCCTCGAGATCCGCCGGTGTGGCCATCATGACCACATGACTGATGCCGTTGTAAACCAGCGCGACCGGCTCCTCTGGGACAGCCATGTCCAAGTCATGACGCCACTCGCCGTCGGGGCCGAGTTGCGAGACCTGGACTTTGACACTCACTTGCCGGCCGCCGACGCCAGGGCCTTAAGCTGTTTCTGTTTGTGGTCATTTTCCGTGAAGCTTTGCTGCCATTCGCTGGGCTGGCTGACCTTCTCAACCTGTACCGCTGTCACCTTGTACTCGGGACAGTTGGTGGCCCAGTCACTGGCATCGGTTGTAATGACGTTGGCGCCACTAAAAGGATGGTGGAAGGTCGTGTAAACCACGCCGGGTAGCATGCGTTCGCTGACCTTGGCCCGCAACACGGTGCTGCCGGCGCGGCTGGTAATGCCCAACCAATCGCCATCTTCAATACCACGCAGTTGAGCGTCGCTTGGATGTAGCTCAAGTAGGTCTTCCTGATGCCACGCCTGATTTTCGGTGCGGCGGGTTTGCGCGCCCACGTTGTACTGACTCAAGATGCGGCCGGTGGTTAACACCAAGGGGAATTTCCGGCTAGTGCGTTCGTCGGTGGGTACATACTCAGTGATAGCAAACTGACCTTTACCGATTGGGAAGTCCTCCCGGTGCATGGTGGGTGTGCCTTGGGGTGCCGCCTCATTGCAGGGCCACTGAATGCTGCCTAGCTCATCCAATTTGTTGTAATTGACGCCATGGAAACTGGGAGTTAACGAGGCAATTTCATCCATGATTTCGCTGGGATGCGCATAGTTCATCGGATAGCCCAGCGCGTTGGATAGCGCTTGAGTCACCTGCCAATCCGCCATGCCCGCTACAGGTGGCATGACCTGTCGCACACGGTTAATGCGTCGCTCGGCATTGGTAAAGGTGCCGTCTTTTTCCAAAAAGGTTGAGCCGGGCAACAGCACGTGCGCGAATTTTGCGGTTTCGTTGAGGAAGATATCCTGAACGACTAGGCATTCCAGTGATTTTAGGGCGGCTTCGACATGCTGCGTATTCGGATCGGATTGAGCAATATCCTCGCCCTGGACATACATGCCTTTGAATTCGCCGGCGATCGCGGCGTCGAACATGTTAGGAATGCGAAGGCCAGGTGCTTCGTCCAACTGAACACCCCAGGCTGCCTCAAATCGGCCACGCGCATTGACATCGCTGACATGCTGATAGCCGGGTAATTCGTGTGGGAAGCTGCCCATATCACAGGCACCCTGGACATTGTTTTGACCACGCAGCGGGTTTACACCGACGCCTTCACGGCCGATATTGCCGGTGGCGAGAGCCAGGTTGGCAATGCCCATAACCATGGTGCTGCCCTGACTGTGCTCAGTCACGCCTAAGCCATAATAAATAGCGCCGTTTTTACCCCGACCAAAGGCGCGTGCGGCTTCGCGTACTAACTCGGCTTCGACACCGGTGTGCTCTTGCATCGCCTCGGGGCTGTAACGCTCGTCGGAAATAAAGTCGCGCCATTTGTTGTAAGCCGCCTGATCACACCGCGCGGCGATAAAGTCCTGATCCTCGTAGCCTTCGGTCACAATGACATGGGCAATGGCGTTGATCATGGCCACGTTGGTGCTGGGTTTGAGTGGCAGATGGTGTGCACGCCCAGCCCCGGGTGTTTTGAGTAGGTCAATTTGGCGGGGGTCGATCACGATCAGCTCGGCACCCTCACGCAGACGACGGCGCATGGCGCTGCCAAACACCGGGTGTGCATCGGTTGGGTTAGCGCCCACAACGATCATCACATCGGTATCGCGAATCGAATCGAAGGTCTGGGTTCCGGCAGACTCGCCCAGTGTCATTTTCAGGCCATAGCCGGTTG